>CAZIWQ010000705.1:0-4395 GCA_964542355.1 uncultured Armatimonadia bacterium | reverse complement strand
CGCGCGGCGATTGGTGAGAGGCGCCCCATCGCGGTCAGGGGACCGCTCCTACCACGACAGACGGCGAACGGCACGGCGACGACGGGGAGCGAGCGGGACGCTCGCGGTCCCAGGGAACGGCCAACGCCTGGGTGCGTGGGGCCCCCCACCACTACCGCAGCTCGTCGAGGTTGGCCCACACCTTCTCGAAGCAGGCAATGATGTCGGTGATGTCCTGATCCGTCATCTTCTCGTTGATCGAGACTTGCAGGAGGTCGTCCAGGATGGCCTCGGTCTGCGGACACTCGCCCTTCTCATAGCGCACCTCGTGGCCCGGGGCCTGCAGCGAGAAGGGGAAGTTGGAGTCGCCATAGATCCTCTTCTGGCGCAGCAGGTCGTACATGAAGATCGGCTGGCCGATGTAGTGCGACCCGGCCGGAGCGCCCTCGGCCCCCAGTGCCTGCGCGAGCTTGCTCGTCGCGATGCCCAGTTTCCTCTGGTCCACCAGCAGCGGCAAGAACCAGTACGTGTGCCTGCCGCCCTCGCTGACACCCGGTACCTCGATCCCCGCGAAGTCCCCGATCGCCGCACAGATCCGGTCGCCCAGCTCGTTGCGCCGCGCGGTGACCCAATCGACCTTGTCGATCTGTGCATCCAGCACGGCCGCCTGCAGCTCGGTCATGCGGTAGCACATCCCGAACATGACATAGTCGCGCTCGCCCTTGCCGTAGTTCGGCCAGCCCTTGTTGGCAAACAGCGCGGCCCGCTGGCCCAGGTTGTCATCACTGGTGACCGTCAGGCCGCCGTCGCCGGTAGTGATGTGCTTGGACTGCTGCAGTGAGAAGGTCCCCATGTGGCCGATCGTGCCCACATGCTTGCCTTTGTAGAGCGTGCCATACGCCTGCGAGCAGTCCTCGATGACATGGAGGTTGTACTTCTCGGCGAGCTTCATCAGCGGGTCCATGTCCGTCGCGTTGCCGCACAGGTGCACGGGGATGATCGCCTTCGTGCGGTCGGTGATGCGCCGCTCGACATCCTCGGCGTCGAGGCCGATGTTGTCGCGGCGGAGGTCGCCGAACACGGGGATCGCGTTCTGGGCCAGGATGGGGATCACCGTACCCATGTCGGTGATCGGGCCCGTGATGATCTCATCCCCCGGGCTCGGGTTGATGGCCCCGACGGCTACGTGGATGGCCGCCGTGCCGGAGGTCGAGACGGTGCAGTGCTTCACTCCCAGGTGCGCCGCCCACTTCTGCTCGACACCGGGGACAAAGGTCCCGGCCGAGCGGTTGAGCATCCCCGCCTCGAGGACCCTCGTGACGTTGGCCAGCTCTTCCTTGCCGATAGTACGTCCGGCGGCATCTCCCACGGCCGGGTAGCCCCCGGTGCGAACGGGGGTGCCACCATTGATTGCCAGGTTGCCCACGATCAAACGCCTCCCTTAAGCAGCGCGCTGCGTGTGTAGTCGGAAGTGTCTTCCCGCGACGGAGCCCCATGGCGGCGTCGTTAGCGGCGGTGGCGCAAGCCACAGCCCCGGGGAAGCGCGCCCCATGCCGATTGTCCAAGCAGCCGTCGAGGACCTCCCGGATGGTCGCCGAGAAGAGCGGCCGAGAAGTCGTTCTGAGGCCGCGCCGCTACGCTCGGAGGCTCGCAGAAGCCACTCACAGCCATCTCGCCGCTAGCGACTCGGCCGAAAGTGGCCCTTTCGGCCGGGTCTCGAGAGCGAGGGCCGGCGGGCGGCGGGCCGCCAGAGGGGAACAGCGCGTGTCCCGGGAAACACCCCTCGGCGGAACAGCGACACAGCATCCCGGAGGTACTGGCATGACGTGGTTCGCCATCGCGGTCGGTGCGGTGCTCGGTCTGTTCTGTGGGCTGGTTGCCGCGCAGGGGGGCGAGGGGCGCATCCACTGCGTTCCGGTGAAGATCATCTCCGAGTTGCCGATGGCGCAGGTTCCCCTGGACCCGGTGGTCGACTTCGCCGCGCTGATCCGCGAGGCCGGCCTGCCCGGGGTGCTGGACCCCGCTTCGGTCACGGTCGTCGATACGGCCACGGGAGCGGTGGTGCCCCACGCGCTGAGCGACGACTTCACTTACGGCGACAAGGGACGTGTACAGTGGGTAGTTGAGGACCCGACGCATCGGCAGTATGAGGTCCGGTTCCGCACCGTGGCACGACAGAGTGGTGCGCGCCGCGAGGGGCGAGACGCCCGTGCGCGGAGGGTGCCGATGATCGGCACCGGGGACCTGCTCCGCTACAACGCCGGCGTTCCGCGACCGGTGGCAATGATCTATCCGAGCGGGCTGGTGGACCTCACAGGAGACGGCAAGCCGGACCTGGTCGGCTGCTGGAACTACGCCTACCGCCCGGGCGAGCCCTGGGATGGTGTCATCTGCTACCCACGGGCGGGGGACGAGGAGCAGTTCGAGTTCGGCGACCTGACGCGCCTGCGGTACGTGGAGACGAAGGGCTCGCAGGACCTCAAGCACCCCCACAGCATCTACATGACCGCGGATGTGGCCGACCTGAACGGCGACGGCCTGCCCGACCTCATCTACTGCCCGCAGGCCGGCAGCGAGGTGCACTTGTTCCTCAACTCCGGCGACCGGGACGCCGGGGGGATGCCGATCTTCGTGGCCGCCGGGGCCCTCCCGCGCGGCACCTCCGAATGGGACCCCGTCCGGGCGGTGGACCTGAACCACGACGGCGTGATGGACCTGGTGATCGGCAAGACGTACCTGCGCAACACCAACCCGCACGGCTGGCCGCTGCAGCTCGCCGAGCCGGTCAAGCTGAACGTTGGCGCAGGAGCGTGCTTCTACGACGTAGATGGCGATGGCCTGCTCGACGCCGTATGCCTGGTGGACGGCCCACCGGAGGAGGCGCGGGCGTGCCGCGTCGCCTGGCAGCGCAACCTCGGGGGCGACCCGCCCCGCTTCGCCGCGCCGGAGGTGTTGGCGGACATCGACTGCTTCTGGTGCGGACAGCTCTGCGCGGTGAACACGGGGCCGCGCCGAGGGATCGTGGTGGTGCATGACGTGTGGCAGCGAGTCTCGTTCTATGAACCGGTGCGAGATGGGGCACCCGCGCCGGAGGACGCTGCAGGCGCCGGCCGCCGGGATAGCCGCGCCCCGCGCTTCCGGCGTTTTGGGGAGGCGGCAGCGCTCAGTGCGGTGATGTCGCTGAGCGACCAGGCGTGGCCCTGCGTGTGCGACTGGGACGGCGATGGTGACTGGGACCTGCTGGTGGGGGGCGGGTACGGCTGGCCGCGCATCGTCATCAATGAGGGCACCAGCGCCCAGCCGGCCTTCGCCGAACCGGAGCCCGTCCTCGCAGACGGCAAGCCGATCCGTATCCTGCGGGACGAGGTGCTCGGCAGCAAGCACTGGCACAACATGGGCTACCCCTATCCGGCCTTCGTCGACTGGGACGGCGACGGGCTGGCGGACCTGATCCTCCCCAACGAGACGAACCGCATCTTCTGGTACAAGAACATCGGCACACGGGAGGCGCCGAGGTTCGGCCCGCGCCGGCAGATCATCTGCGAAGGCCTCCCCGACTCCCCGGCCAAGCGGGCGGAGTCCGCCCGCCTCGCCGCCGATGAGAAGACACCGAACTCCCCGTATCCATACCAGGAGGGCGAGGCGTTCTTCTGGCGGACGGGTGCCGGCTTCGGCGACCTCAACGGCGACGGGCTGATGGACATGGTCACCCACGACGGGGCCACCCGGAAGCTGACGCTGTTCGTGCAGTACCGCGACGGTGAGGGGAACCTCCGGCTACGCAAGGACCGCCCGCTGAAGCTCGCGGACGGGCGGTTGATTGATGATGCCCTCGTGGAGCGGGCGGCCCACTGGACCGAGGCCTTCCGCTGCGTCGACTGGGACGGCGATGGCCTCCTGGACCTCATCTACAGTTGCGCCGGGACGGAGGCCGCCAAGGGGAGCATCTACCTCCTACGGAACTGCGGGACGCGCACGGACCCGGTGTTCGAGCCGCCGGTGACGCTGTGCTGCTTCGGGGTGCCGATCAAGCTCACCAGCCACGGCCCGCACCCGGCGGTGGCGGACCTCGATGGCGACGGCCGGCCGGACATCCTGGCGTGCGTGGAGTGGAGCGTGTATGCGTTCTACAGCCGGGCGGCGATGGAGATGCCGGCGAGGCCGGAGGTGGAGGTGGGGCGGCTGCTTCCCGCGGCGCGATCACGAAGGTGATGCGCACCGCCGCGGTTGCCGTGCCGTCGGTAGGGCGGGCACCTGTGGCCCGTCAGGCATGCCGTTCCCTGGGACCGCGATCCCGCCCTACAGACGGCACACGGCAACACTCGGCGGCCGTTGGCTACGTCCCCTCAGCGCCGGGGGGTGCCTGCCGTCGTCCGAAGGACGAATGGTCCCGCAGGGCGGGACCTCCCAGCCCCC
>CAZIWQ010000704.1:0-4397 GCA_964542355.1 uncultured Armatimonadia bacterium | reverse complement strand
TCGAGCGCTTCTGCGAGGCGACGCGCAAGCACCCCGCCAACCCCGTGTTCACGCACGGCGAGCGCGGGATGCCGGACCAGATGGGCGTCCTCAACCACGGAACGGTGCTCAGGGGTGAGGACGGCCGCTTCGCCATGTGGTACTCGGGCTACGAGCGGATCGGCGAAGGGCCCACGCCGCCCGGCCAGGGCTGGCAGGAGTACATGCACGTGTGCTATGCCGCGAGCGAGGATGGCCTCCGCTGGGTCAGGCCGAACCTGGGTCTCTTGCCATACATGGGGACGCGCAGGAACAACCTGCTGCCGATCTACCTGTCGCCTGTCGTCGTGCACGATGACGCCGACCCCGACCCGGCCCGCCGCTACAAGTGTATCGAGCAGGCCGGCCACGAGGCCCAGTTCTACCCCTTCCGCAGCCACCTGCACACCTCGCCGGACGGCATCCACTGGACCACCCACACGGGGCGGCGCCTGTTCCCGGGCACGCGGCCGTGGTGGTTCACGTTCAACAGCGTGCTCCGTGATGACGACGACCCCGATCCGGCGCGCCGCTGGAAGGCATACGGGTTCTTCTGCACTTCCCCGAAGCGCCGCACCTGCGGCATGGCCACCAGCCCGGACTGCTTGACCTGGACCGGCTATCCCGAGAACCCGATCATCGACCCCTTGCAGGGGAAGCGACGCTACATCCATGACCTGTCCGTGTGGCGCGAGCAGGGCCTCTACCTCGGCCTCCTGCAGACGCGAGACACCGAGCTCAACTATGATGTGGAGTTGGTGCTCAGCCATGACGGCCTCCACTTCAGCCGGGCCGCCGACGGTTTCCTGTTCATGAGACGCGGTGGGCCGCACGACTGGGACTGTGGCGAGATGACCATCGCTGCGGCTCCCGTCTTCGTCGGCGAGGAGACCTGGTTCTACTATGGGGCGAAGGCTGAGCGTGAGCGCCTCGCCACGAGCGGGAGCCACTGGGACCAGGTGGCCACGAACGCGGGCATTGCGCGTCTGCGTCGCGGCCGCTACGGCGGCTTCGCCGTCCGGGACCCGAGCGCGCCGGGAGTGCTCACCACGGCGGCGTTGCCGGGCGTCCGGGCAGGGCGGCTGCGGCTGCTGGTGAACGCGAAGTGCAGCGCCGCGAGCCCGATCCGGGTCGCGCTGCAGGACGCTCGCACGCGACGGACGGTCCGCCGGTTCGCGGATCATCCCCCGCTGACGCAAGACGCGGTGGCGCAGCCGGTGGAGTGGGACCCGCTACCCGCCGAGCGCGATGAGCCTCGCGATCTGCGGATCGTCTTCGAGCTAGCCGGCACGGCCCGGCTCTACGGCTTTCGCTTCGGCTAGCGGCCGCGGCCGCTGCGGGGCTTCTCAATGTCCCCGGCGGGGGCCGATCTGAGTGAAGCGGACAGGCCTGATGTCGTGCGCCTTCCGTCGTCTGCCAAATGCCAAATGCCGCCTCTCCCGTGCGCCGTTCGCGAGCGTCGCCATCGCGCAAGGAGCCACTACCACATCATGCCCAGACTGATCGGCTTTGGCTGCTCGGACGTCACGCTGCTGATGGCTGCCGTGCTGCTGCTATTCTGCGCCGCCTCGGCCCACGCCGCGGGACAGGCAGTCGGCACCAAGCACCCGGTGCTCGACCACGGCCTCGCTCCCGGGCAGGCGGCGGCGTATGAGGCCGCGGTGGCGCGTGTCATGGCGATGAGTGAGGACGAGATGCTGTCCTATGTCCCGGACAAGCCGGTGGTCCGCTTCTGCGACTGCCCGCACTGTCACGGTGGCTCGCAGGGCGATAGCATCTTCACCTGGACCATCGACCGGCCCGACCAGCTCAAGTGCCGCTATTGCGGTACGGTCTACCCCGATAGCCGGTATCCGGAAGACCAAACCCTGACAGGCAAGAACGCCCTCGGTGAGACCATCACCTACCGCTACCATGATGACAAGCGCGCCGGCCTCCACGTGTTCCTGACGGGGAATGTGGCCCTGCACAAGCGCGGGTGGGTGCTGGGCCAGTGCCGCGCGCTCGGGAGGGCCTGGCAGGTGACCTCCAAGCCGGAGTATGCCCGCCGTGCCGTCCTGATTCTCGACCGCCTGGCCCAGGTCTACCCCCACTACCCCGTCACCGTACAGCCCATCAGCGGCTTTGAGATCGCCAGGTCACAGCAGCCCCCATACCCGGGGATGGGTGGCAAGTGGGGCCGCTGGGCCTGGGACGAGCTGCCGGCCGGTGTCCCGGAAGCCTATGACCTCGTCTACGACAGCGATGAGTTCGACGCCCTGTCGCAGCGACGCGGATACGATGTCCGCGAGAAGATCGAGCGCGACTTCCTCAAAGCCACCTTCGACTACATGCAGACCTTCTCCCGCCATGACAACAACATGTCGCCGTTCTACCTCGTCACCGCGGCGGACCTCGGGCGGGTCATCAATGAGCCCCACTACGTGCATTGGGCCTACACGTGGCTGCTCGAGATCCTCAACGGCGGCTGCTTCTATGACGGGATGTGGCATGAGGCGCCCTCGTATCACTACCAGACCCTGTCCGGGCTGCGGCAGGCGTTCGGTCGTCTGCGCGGCTACTCCGACCCGGCAGGCTATGTCGACAAAGCCGACGGCCTGCACTTCGACAAGCTCGACCCGGACCGGGATGTCGCCTTCCTCGCCCGGGCACTGGACGCCCCCGCCGTCATCGGCTTCCCCAACGGCTGCTCCAGCCCCGTGCACGACACGTGGCCGGGCTCCCGGCAAGCACCGCCCCGTCACCAGACCGTGTCCACGATCTGCCCGGGCTACGGGCACGCCTCGCTGGGACGCGGGGAGGGTCTCGACCAACTCCAGGCCCAGCTCCACTTCTCGGGCGCCTATGGGCACTCGCACCTCGACAACCTCAACCTCACGCTGTTCGCCAAGGGCCGCGAGATGCTCAGTGACCTCGGCTATACGCACACCCAGGCGCGCGCCTTCACCGTCCAGACCGTCGGTCACAACCTCGTGGCCATCGATCGCCAGAACCAGACATCCCGCTCGTCTGATGGCGACCTGCTGAGCTACCAGCCGGACCTCAATGGTGTCGCGATGGTCGAGGCCGACGGCCGCCGCGCGGTCGCCAACATCACTGACGCGACCCAGTACCGCCGGCTGCTCCTGCTCGTCCCGGTCAGCCGCGAGGATGCCTACGTCGTCGACATCTTCCGGGTGCACGGTGGGGCCGTGCATGACTGGTTGCTGCACGGTGATGCCGACCGCGACATGACGGCAAGCTGTACCATCCCCCTGACACCCGGGCGCGAGAGCATGTTGGAGCCGGGCGAGAAGTGGGTGGAGCCGAAGAACGAGGGCTCCGGCTTCAACGGCTACGGCGCGATTCGCGACGTGCAGCAGGGCAAGGCCGACACCGGCTTCAGCGCTCTGCTGTGCTATGCGGACCAACCGGAGACGGGAGTCCGGATCCACCTGCTCGGCGACGTCGCGTCAGAGGCCTTCCTCGGCAAGAGCCCCTCGATCCGCCGGGCGGGCAAGGACGACACGAAGGCCTTCAGCTTCTGGATGCCCCAACTGATCGTGCGGCGGCGCGGCATCGCGCCCCTGCAGTCGGTGTTTGCCGCAGTCGAGGAGCCGTTCTCCGGCGGGCCGTTCCTGAGCTCGGTTGAGCCGCTGACGCTGACACCGGCAGACCCCACTGCCGTCGCCCTCCGCATCACCCACGGCAACGTGGTGGACACGATCATCAGTACGCTGGATGAGCCCCCATATCCGCCGCGGCTGACGGCCGACGGGGTGAAGCTGCACGGACGGCTGGGGATCGTGCGACGCGAAGCCGGCAAGACCACCGGCCTGTGGCTCGTCGCGGGCAGCTCCCTGGCGAGTCCGGACGCGAGCCTCACATGCCAGACCCCGCTGCATGTGGGGGACATCGAGCGGGCGACCCGCAAGGCAGACGGTCAGCCGGAGGACGCGCTCTTCGTCTCGGAGGGCCTGCCCGCCGGCACGACGCTGCACGGCGCCTGGATGATCGTGACGCATGGCAACGGGTTCACCCATGGCTACGAGATCGACCGGGTGGAAGTGCGCGAGGGGAAGACAGTCGTCATCCTCACTCAGGACCACGGCCTGCGCATCGAGGGGGACAAGACGCGGGAGGTCTTCTTCCCCCGGCGTGAGATGACCGGGCCGAACCGCTACCGCATCGACGGCACTGCGGCAGTGGTCGCCGGCGCGTGAATGGCGAACGGCACACGCCCGACGGCAGGGCTGACCACGGAATACACGGAACACACGGATACGGCGGGAACGGCGGGAACGGCAGGAAAGGAAGAGACAGCGGAAACGGCGGAAACGGCCTGGACGGCGGACGGCAGTGAGGTCCACGGAAGACACGGAAACGACCACGACAACGGC
>CAZIWQ010000703.1:0-4397 GCA_964542355.1 uncultured Armatimonadia bacterium | reverse complement strand
GCGCGACCGCGCCGCCGCCGAGGCGGCGTTCTCTTGTGGGCTCCCACCGCGAGGCGGACCCATGAAACCATGCTTTGCGGAGCACTACCATGAATCTGCTGACCCCGGGCGGCCTTGACCTCGCCGCCCTCGCCAAGTTGTGCGATCCACCACCGCTATTCGCCCCGGGAGACATCCCCTTCTGGCAGGACCCCCGGATCGCCCCGCAGATCCTGGCGACCCACCTGGACCCCACAGTCGACCTCGCGAGCCGCCGCCCCGAGACCATCGCGGCCACCGTGCACTGGATCGTGGACTACCTCGGCCTGTCGCCGGGTGCGCGGGTACTGGATCTCGGCTGCGGCCCGGGGCTGTACTGCGAGGCCCTCGCACGGCGGGGGATGCGTGTGACGGGAGTGGACTTCTCGCAGTCATCCATCGAGTACGCCAGGGGGCAGGCGGCGGCCGCCGGGCTCGCCATCGAGTACCTCTCCGGCAACTATGTGGCGACGGACTTTGGCGGCGAGTATGACGCCATCCTGCTCATCTTCGGCGACCTGTGCGCGTTAGCGGATGCCGATCGCGACCGTCTGTTGGGGCGGGTCGCGGCGGCGCTGGCGCGCGGCGGGGCGTTCGTGCTCGACGTGACGACTCCGCGCCGTCTCGTTGACGCAGCGGCGCAGAGCGGTTGGGAGGCCCACACCGGCCCGGGGTTCTGGCGCAACGCACCTCACCTGGTGCTGACCACCGTCTTCGCCTACCCTTCCGAGGGTGTCACAGTGAACCAGCACGTCGTGATCGACGCCGATGGCGAGGCCTGCGTGTACCGCAACTGGCTGCGGGACTACACGGAGGAGACACTGCGGGCCCTGCTGGCAGCGCACGGATTGGTAGTGGAAGGGGTGTTCGGCGACCTCACCGGCACCCCGGTGTCTGCGGATTCGCTGTGGCTGGGAGCGGTTGGGAGGCCGGCATGAGCGGCGGGGAACCTGGCGGGGCACAACGGCAAGTGCCCTGCCGATGTAGTACAACCGGACATGTTGCCAGTGACCGTGGCATGCGACTGGAGGGGGCGGACACAAGACCGCGTCGTGTGCGGTCGCCGCGTAGGTCGAGCGTCTCGCTCGACAGGACCTGCCGACCGGGACGGTCGGCCTACGCGTCTGCGGCTCGTGCCTCGCCGGGGGCCCTCGTAGTCCGGCCCCTCCTGCGGCCTGCAGCGTGCGCCCTCCCCGCAATGTAGGCACCGGCGCGAACCGTTCGCCGAACACGCCATCCACAGGTAAGGAGTGGTACGAGTGCGTAGATCAGCGATCGTCCTTGCCGTCCTCAGTGTGTTGTCACTCTGTGGCTGTCCCGGCACGGGTACGTCTCCCGCGCCCGATGTCCCGCCGGCCCGACCCGGGCCTCTGTCTTTCGGGCAGCGCCCCGCCAAAGACGCGTACCAGGCGATCGTTGCTACCAACACCCGCTTCGGCCTCAAGCTGTTCCACGAGCTCAGGGGCAGGGCGCCCCAGGAGAACCTCGTCATCTCACCGCTCAGTGTCGGACTGGCATTGGCGATGACGTGCAACGGGGCCAATGGGGCGACGCGAACGGGGATCGCGAAGGCGCTCGAGGTGAGCGGCATGCCGATCGAGCAGGTGAATCGGCAGTACAGGGATCTGCTCAGGGCGGTGCGGCCTGCCGATCGTGAAGTGGAGTTACGTGTCGCCAACTCGCTGTGGGCCGGCAAGGACTTCCCCTTCCTCCGGCCCTTCACTCGCCTGACCCGTGACTTCTACGATGCCGTGGCGCAGAACACCGACCTTCGCAGTCCCGAGGGGATCAGGGCCGTCAACGCATGGATGAGCAAGCAGTCGGGGGGGATGATCAAGGAGGTTGTCTCTGTGCAGGACCTCGGGCCACCCGCAGGCATGGTGCAGTTGTTGCTGGATGTCGCCTGCTTCCGTGCGAAGTGGGCCGACCCCTTCTCGCCGAGCGACACTCGCCCGGGCCGGTTCACGACACTCGACAACCAGCAGCGCCAGGTCCCCATGATGTACAAGAAGGGAGAGTTTCGCTACTTCGCGACGCCTGAGCTCCAGGCGGTCCTCCTTCCATACAGCGAGGGACCTCTGAGGTTCTACGTCTTCCTCCCGGCGTCCGGCGGCAGCCTCGAGCAGCTCTGCCAATCGCTGACACCTCAGAACTGGGAAGCGTGGGTGTCGCGGTTCACGACGCACGAGGGAGAGCTGCGCCTGCCGCGCTTCCGGGTAGAGGGGAGCCTGGAGCTGAAGACGGCACTCAGCCAACTGGGGATGGCGAGCGCCTTCGCCGGTGGTCAGGCCGACTTCAGCCAGATGTGTGCCGGAGGCGTCTGGCTGGCCGATGTCCGGCACTTCACCTACCTCCACGTCCACGAGAAGGGCACGGAGGCCGCCGCGGCGGCCTTCTCGACGGCTACGGCCGCAGACGGCGGGGACAAGTTCGTGATGACCGTGGACCACCCGTTCGTGTGCGCCATCCACGACGCGGAGACGGGGGCCATCCTGTTCCTGGGACGGATCGTCGATCCCCAGGAGGGCTGAACCGTGGTGCAGTTGCGCCCCGAGAGCAGCGCCGCCCTCGGTCCGCTTGGCCAGGCCATCCGACTCGAGCCGGACGCCGCCGACCAGCGCACGCTCGGCGCCGTCCTGTCCGAGTGGGAGCCATGGAGCGACGGGAGAGGTTGACGGGTCGGGCGCGCGGGAGCCACGATTCCGTGGTGTGATCGGTGCACAAGTGCGACCCCCACGCGGCACTGCCGTGGTTCGAGGGTCGCAGGCTGGCCATTCGCGGTTTACGTGACCGCTGGCTGACCGACAGAGCCACGCTCGACGCCGTGGGTGGGATTGCGCTGTTCCCGCAGGACCGCAACCTGATGGAGAGGGTAGTCGGTGACACGACCGGGAGCGCACCAGTCGGAGACCCCGAGGGACAAGAGAACGAGAGGCAGAGGGGCGGCCCACAGGGGGCTGTCTGGGGTGTCCTGGGTTACCTCAGCAACTACGCGCGCGAGGCGCGCGAGCGCGGGGATGAGTTGCCTGACGACCGCAACTGGGAGAAGACCATTCGCGACCAGTTCGCACCGATCTGTGCACCGAAGCAGTACATCGGGTTCCAGTATCGCGACGACTGCCCCTTCGGTGCGCCGTGTTTCCAGGAGGGTGACGTGATCTACCCGCTGCACATGGCCGCGTCCGGCGAGCAGGTGATCATCGAGTACCTGACGCGCCTGACCTACCCCAGCCGCCTGAACCACAGCATCATCCTGGTGGATGAGCCTGAGATCCACCTGCACCCAACGTGGGTCAGGCAGTTGTACCGTCTGCTGCCGACCATGGGTGTGGATAACCAGTTCATCCTGACCACGCGCTCGCCGGAGCTGCGCACGCTTGCCGCCCAGGACGGATGCCTGGTCGACATGGGAGAGCTAGGGGTGAACGGGTGATGGCGCTCGACGCGCGCTACCGGGGCAGCTATCCGCGGGCCGGGCAGGTGGCACTGCTGTGCGAGGGCGACGTGCTTGGCTACGAGGTCGTGGCGCTGGACCGCGTACTGGTGAAGCTGAAGGAAAGCTGGGCCCGATGGCGCAGCCTGCAGGAGACTCCGCCGAACGTGGATGCCGTTGCCCTGTTCGAGGAGACGTACGCCGAGTGGGGCTCCGTCGCCGGCCACAGCCCTGAGTGGCTGCTGGCATGGGCTGGGAAGGAGGTCCTTCAGTATGCGGAGATGCTCCTTGCCGCTCGCTTCGGCTGGCCGGCGCCGGACGGTACGCGCGGCCCGATCGCTTGGGGCGCTCTGAGTGCTGAGGCCTGCGGGCAGGCACAACGCGACATCGAGCATGCGCTGTGCCAGGACCTCTGTACCGGGCTTGTTGCCTGGCTTCGGGACGATCCCACAGGGACGGCCGCCGTTGAGTGGCAGGAAGTGGCCTCCTCCTGTCGTGCCGCGCGTGACTCCTGGTTGGGCGAAGCGTGACGTGCCCTCACGGGCGCTGCGCACTGGCGAACGCATGCCGCAATCCGCCGGAGCCCGTGGGACATCATGTGAGCCCGTTCGGGGCTGTGCCGACAACGACACCATCGCAACAAGTGCGGTCGGCTGTCCGGCCTCCGCTTCAGCCCCCGCCCGCCTGCTTGATCCCCTCGGGCCCGACGGTCCGCCACTGCGCCCGGATCTGCGCGCGAGTGCCCTCGGTGTAGCAGACCACCAAGATGCGGCCGTCGGGCAGCTCGAGCATGTGGCCGTAGGCGCCGCCGCAGGCGTCTGGAGGAGCGGCCGGAGAGCCGTTCTGAGGCCGCGAAGCCACGCCACAATGGCGCTGGAGGGCGCGCAGCCCGCCGCTACGCCTCGGGGGCCGGCCGGATGTGGCCTTTTCGGCCGGACCCCTGGCA
>CAZIWQ010000702.1:0-4405 GCA_964542355.1 uncultured Armatimonadia bacterium | reverse complement strand
AGTAGGAGCGTGCCGAGAAGAAGGCAGCCGGCAAGCCCAAGCGCCGGTTCTAGCGAGGGGCCGCAACACCCCCCCTGCAGCCGGCGTGCAACGCGCCGGGCGCGGTACGGGGTGGTTTTGCAACGCACAGATGCTGGGCGGTAAGCTGTTGGTGCCGCCCAGTTTCGTAGGCGCAGGCAGGCCATGCGGTGCTGCCCACCGGGCGCGACCGCATGCCCCGCCCGCCCGATCCTCCCAGGAGGGGATAGCCATGCGCGAGCTGCTGGAGCTGCTCGAAGCTGACAGCCGACTGACACCCGAGGAGATCGCCACCCGCCTCGGGAGGGAGGTGGCCGCGGTGCGCGCTGCAATCGCTGCGGCCGAGGCCAGTGGCGCCATCCTCGGCTACGGCGCGATCGTCAACTGGGAAGCCGTCGACTCCGCCAAGGTCTACGCCTTCATCGCGGTGGAGGCGGTGCCGGAGCACGGCACCGGCTTCGACGCGGTGGCCGACTACATCAGCCAGTTCAGCGAAGTCCACTCGGTGTACCTGATGTCCGGAACCTCCGACCTGCAGGTCGTGGTTGAGGGAGAGGACTTCCGCGAGATTGCGCGCTTCGTGGCCGAGAAGCTGGCCCCGATCCCCGGCGTGCGCGGGACCGCGACGAGCTTTGTGCTCAAGACCTACAAGCTCGAGGGGATTTCCAGCCGCGACCGGCATACTCCCAGCCGACTGGCGGTGACACCATGACCCCGTGCGATCCCTCCGGCTCCCGCCTGACCCCCGTGGTGCGGGACATGCCCCCCTCGGGGATTCGCGAGTTCTTCGACCTCGTGCTGGAGATGGATGATGTCATCAGTCTGGGCGTCGGCGAGCCCGACTTTGCCACTCCCTGGAAGATCTGCGATGCCGTGATCGACAGCCTGCGACGCGGCATCACCTCCTACTCCAGCAACTATGGCTTGCTGGAGCTGCGGCGCGCCATTGTGGAGGACCTCGAGCGCCGCTACGGGGTGAGCTATGACCCCACCAGCGACGTGCTGGTGACCGTCGGGGTGAGCGAGGGGATGGACCTCGCGATGCGGGCCCTGCTCCGTCCGGGCGACGAGGTGATCGTGCCGGAGCCGTGTTACGTGTCGTACGGTCCGTGCGTCGCGCTGGCGGGGGGGACGCCGGTAGCTCTGCCGACGTCGATCGAGCACGACTTCCGCCCCCAGGCCGCGGACATCGAGGCCGTGCTCACGCCGCGCACGCGGGCGATGATCATCGGCTACCCCAACAACCCCACCGGTACGGTGATGGGCCGCGAGGAGCTGATGCAGCTCGCCGCTCTCGCCCGGCAGCACGATCTGCTGGTCGTGTCGGACGAGATCTATGCCCATCTCACGTACGATGGCGAGCACACCTGCTTCGCCTCGCTGCCGGGGATGCAGGAGCGGACGCTGCTGCTCAACGGCTTCTCGAAGGCGTATGCGATGACCGGCTGGCGGATCGGCTATGCCGCCGGGCCGGCCGACCTCATCGACGGGATGCTGCGGATCCACGCCTACACCGCGATGTGTGTTCCCATTGGTGCGCAGATTGGTGCCGTCGAAGCACTCCGCCATTGCGAGCGCGAGATGCGCGACATGGTCCGCGAGTATGACCAGCGGCGGCGCGTGTTCATCAGGGGCCTCAACGACATTGGCCTGCCGTGCTTCGAGGCACGGGGCGCCTTCTACGCCTTCCCCTCCATCGCACACACCGGCCTCACCTCCAAGCAGTTCGCCAAGCACCTGCTGTTCGAGGAGAACGTGGCCGCGGTGCCGGGTACCGCCTTCGGGCAGTCGGGGGAGGGGCACATCCGCTGCACCTATGCCACCAGCATGGAGCAGCTCAAGGAGGCGCTCCGGCGCATGGAGCGGTTCCTCGGCAACCTGGCCGCCGGTCGCGTCAGAATCGAGGCCCAGTGAGCGCCCACCGGCGCGACACCCCCATGGAAGAGCGACCCGTCCCTCCGCGCTACCTGCGCCTGTACTCCTTGCTGGCGATGGCGGCCGTGTCGGGCGTGCTCGCGGCACTGGCGTTCCCGCCGGTGAACATGGGCCCGCTGGCATGGGTTGCGCTCGTCCCCCTGTTCTTTGCCCTCTCCCAGACGCGGTCCGCAGGCCAGAGCACCCTCTGTGGCCTGGTTCACGGGCTTGTGTTCTTCGGCAGCTACATGCAGTTCCTGTTCATGTACGGGACGCTGCCGTGGTTTGCCGCGGCGTTGTACCAGGCGCTCTTTCTGACTGTGTTCGGGCTCATCGCAGGGCCGGTGATGCGCACCCCTTCCCCCCTGTGGCGGGTGCTGGGGGGTGCCGGGACGTGGACGCTCCTCGCCTATGTCCGCTCCAACGCATGGGGCATCGCCTTCAGTGGCGGGGACCTCGCTTTCAGCCAGCATGACCAGTTGCCGCTCCTGCAGATGGTCAGCGTGGTGGGGCAGCTCGGGCTGACGTACGCGATCGCGGCGGTCAATGTGGCGCTCTCCCAGGCGCTCCTGGGGATCCTCCCGTTCGAGCTCTGGCGCCCGGCGGGTGATCCCAAGGCCTGGGCGCATCGTGCCACCGGGGTCGTGGTCGTCTGCTACGCCGTGGTGCTGGGCGCCTACTTCGCGGGCGCGCTCGTTCTGAAGGCCAACCACCCGGAGGGCAATCGCAGCCTGGAAGTGGCTCTGGTGCAGGGCAACGTCCTGCTGCATAGCCCGGTGTCGATGGAGGATGTCGAGGTCTCGCAGCAGACGTACCTGCGGCTGAACCAGTCGGTCCCCGCCAGCACAGACCTGACACTGTGGCCGGAGAGCTCGCTCCCGGGTTATCTGCAGAGCCACCCGGGGCTGATGGAGGCCGCCTCGCAGGCCGCCCGACAGCTACGCGGGAAGCTGCTGCTGGGATCGCTGGAGACACTCGGCGACAAGTTCTACAACGCCGCACTGCTGTTTGACTCGAGCGGACTCATCATCGACCGCTACCACAAGATCGACCTGGTGGTCTACGGGGAGTTCGTGCCCCTGCGCGACGAGCTGCCGTTTCTGAAGCGCTACCCGATCCGGGCGCACGACCTGACCCCGGGCCGCGAGCGGAAGCTGTTCTCGATCGAGGGCATCCGCGTCGCCCCCCTGATCTGCTTTGAGGGGATGTTCTCGCGGCCAACGCGCGAGGTCTGCCGCATGGGCGCCGAGGTGCTGGCCATCATCACCAGCGATGCCTGGGCGCAGGGCACGATCGAGGTGGAGCAGCACTCCAATACCGCCCCGCTGCGCGCCGTCGAGGCGCGACGCTATCTGTGCCGGGCGGCCAGCACCGGCCAGAGCGCGGTCTACAGCCCCACCGGCGAGCCGCTCAGCCGCATCCCGGTCAACGGACAGGGCGTCCTCGCGGACACCGTCTACGCCCGTCAGGGGCTGTCAATCTACCACCGGATCGGTGACGCACCACTCATTCTCCTGTGTCTCATCGGGGTGTGCGTCGCCGGGTGGTTCAGAAGAGCGGCCGAGAAGCTGTAGTGAGGCCGCGACGCCACGCTGAGACGGCCACCGAGGCCGCCTGCCGATGTCTCGGCGCACAGAGCCGGCCGGCGGGGGCGTTCGCCGGCCGGGTCGCTTATTGGAGGGAGCGCGCACAGTGAGACCGCGCATTGGGATCTTGTGTAACCTCGGCGAGCACGATGGGGGGGCTCACTCCCCGCGTGACCTGAGCGTCCACGCGTACGCCCGGGCCATTGTCGCCGCCGGCGGCGCGCCGCTCCTGCTGCCATGCCTCAGCGCGGACGAGGCCACCCACGGCGTGCTCGCGGTGGTACAGGGGCTCATCGTCAGCGGGGGCGCCGATGTGGCGCCGGCGCACTATGGCCAGGACCCCCGGCCGCAGCTCGGCAGCATCAGCCCGGAGCGCGACGCCCTCGACCGCTGCGTGGTCGCCTATCTCCTGGAGCACCCGGCCCTGCCGGTGCTTGGCATCTGTCGGGGCATCCAGGCCCTGAACGTATTTGCCGGGGGCTCACTGTTCCAGGACGTCCCCAGTCAGGTTGCGGGCATCAAGCACAGCCAGCAAGCCCCGGGCTGGTACGCGACCCACGAACTCGTGCTGGAGGCAGACTCGGTCCTGGCGGCGACGGTCGGGCCCGCACCCCTGTGGACCAACTCGTACCACCACCAGGCCGTGTGCGAGGTGGCGCCCGGTTTTCGCGCTGTCGCTCACTCCGCCGACGGTGTCATTGAGGCGATCGAGCGCGAGCAGGCGGGGTTCTGTCTGGGCGTGCAGTTCCACCCGGAGCTGATGGCGGGGTCTGATGAGCGGATGGGGAGGTTGTTTGCGCGACTGGTCGCGGAGGCACGGCATGTCGCCTGAGAGCGGGACGGTCGCCGCGTAGGTCGAGCGTCCCGACGGCGCTGTGTTTTGGCCG
>CAZIWQ010000701.1:0-4407 GCA_964542355.1 uncultured Armatimonadia bacterium | reverse complement strand
GGGGCCCGTCAGTGTGCGGCGCAACCCCACCCGGCCCGCGGGTGGTGCGGCCTTCCTGGCGGCCGCCGTCAAGCTGGGCTTCGCCGGCCCGGATATCGACTACAACGCCGAGCAGCACGCCAATACCGCCATCCGGTACCAGCTCGTCCTGACGAAGAACGACGAGCGGGACAGCGCCTCCTTCGCCTTTCTGCACCCGGTCATGGATCGACCCAATCTGACGGTACGCACCGGGGTCGAGGCGACCCGCATCCTCGTCGCGCACGGGCGAGCGGTGGCGGTGGAGTACTCCCTGGGGGGCGACACACTCACCGCCCGGGCGGAGCGCGAGGTGATCGTGAGCACCGGCGCGTACCATACGCCGAAGCTGCTCATGCTCTCGGGCATCGGACCCGCCGATCACCTGCGGTCCAACGGGCTGGCGTGCGTTGCCGATCTGCCGGGCGTGGGCGCAAACCTGATCGATCACGTGCAGTTGAACCTCCTGTATCGCTCGCGCCGAGAGCTCCCTGAGCCGGAGTTTCTGGCCGAGGCCGGTCTGTTTGGCTACACGCGCGATGGCCTGGGCGCCGCCTCGCCGGACCTGCAGCTCCTCTACAACTCGAACGTGCACGCCCTGGCGCCGCCTGGCCTGGGCCCCTTCTTCCAGTTCAGCATCATCCTCATCCAGCCGCAGAGCCGGGGCACCGTCACGCTGGGTTCGGCCGATCCCGCTGTCGCTCCGAGGCTGCAGCCCAACTACCTTGCGTGCGGGGCCGACTTCCGCGTGCTGCGGCGCGGCCTGGACCTGTGCCGCGAGCTCGCGGCCACGGTGCCACTGGCGGACTTCAGCGATGGTGAGATCAACCTGGGGCTCGACAAGGGCGAGGACGACATCGGGCGGTTCATCCGGGACAATGCGTCCACCATCTGGCACCCGGTGGGCTCGTGCCGCATGGGTTGGGACGCGATGGCGGTGGTGTATCCACAACTGCGCGTTCACGGTCTGCAGCAGTTACGCATCGCCGATGCCTCGGTCATGCCCGGCATCACGTCCGGCAACCCCGCGGCCGCCTGCATGATGATCGGTGAGAAGGCGGCCGACCTGGTGTTGGGCGCGAGGGAGCAGGAGCGGCCCATCCGCTCGCATCCGATGGAGGCTCAGCGACCCGCCAGGGGGTCGCGCCAACCTCAGAGGGAGGACGACCATGCACAACGTGCCAGACACCGCCCTGGGGAGGATGTACCGCAAGCACATCGCCATGATTCTGGCGGGTGACATTGAGGGTCTCCTCGAGCAGTACACCGAGGACGCCCTCGTTATCAGCAGCTTTGAGAAGAAGCCGCTCTACTTCCGGGGCCGCGAGGAGCTGCGCGAGCACTTCAAGGGCATTCTGGGGCTCACCGACCTGGTAGTTCAGATCGGCTTCTGGGCCGAGACCGAGAACACCCTGATGATCACCGAGCAGATTGAGATGGCGGGTGACAAGGGGACGGCCAAGATGCGCTTTGCTGACTCCTGGGTCCTGCGTGACGGTCGGATCGCCATTCACTTCGCCGGGATGGTCCAGTACGCCGATGGGTCGCTCGCCTGATGGACCACGACACGTTGCGTCGCTTCGCCGCCGTCGTCGTGCCTCCTGACACGGCCTGCCTCGCGGCGCCGGCGATCGCCGGGCAGTCGCATGGCGACCCCGACCGCACCCGCGTGATCGTGTGTCGGCCGGACCTGGCGTCCCCTGTGCGCGTCACGGCGACACTCACGCCCGCGAAGGGAACGGCGCCATGCTTTCGCTCGTGATCAGACGCGAGCAGGCGATCGGGGTCGCCAGCGCGCGGGGGCAGATCGATAGTAGCACGGTCCAGGATCTCCAGGCGGGCCTCTTGCCCGTGATCGAGGACGGCGGCAGCCTCTTGCTGGATATGAGTGAAGTGATCTCCGTGTCGAGCGCGGGCCTGCGCCTCGTGCTGTTGCTGTATCGCGAGGCCCTGGCACGTGGGGGAAGGATCGTCCTGGTGGGGCTGTCCGAGGAGATCCGCGATACCATGTCGATGGTTGGCTTTCTCGAGTGCTTCCTGGTGGCTGAGACGCTTGAGGAGGGACTCGCGGCGCTGGGTCAGGAAGGGTGAATCGCCCGTGGATCAGCAAGCTTCACACGAGGCGCCCGTTGATCTGTCGGGCAAGCGGATCGACTTCTACCCCACGCACTCGCACGGCGACCTGAAGCTGCGGCCGGGCCGTCCCCTCCCCTTCGGCGCTACTCTCGTCCCCGGTGGCGTCAACTTCTCGATCTTCTGCAGCCACGCCCACGCCTGCACGCTCGTCCTGTTTGAGAAGGGGGCCGTCGAGCCCATGGCCGAGATCCCCTTCCCGGACGCCTTTCGCACGGGGCATGTCTGGTCGATGGTGGTGTTCGCCCTCGACCCGGAACGGGTCGAGTACGGCTATCGGGTCGACGGCCCCGATGACCCCTCCGCGGGGCACCGCTATGACCCCACGCGAAGGCCATTGGCGGGCGCGAGGTCTGGGGGCAGGAGCGCGCGGTGCAGGAGGGCTTCGCCCATCGCGGCCGGCTCGTCTTTGAGGACTTCGACTGGGAAGGCGACCACGCCCACGAGATCCCGCTGGAGGACTTGATCATCTACGAGCTCCATGTCCGGGGCTTCACTCAGCATCCCTCCTCGAACCTCAAGCATGGGGGCACCTTCGCAGGGCTCAAGGCCAAGATCCCCTACCTCAAGGCGCTGGGGGTCAACTGCGTCGAGTTGATGCCGGTCTGCGAGTTCGACGAGATGGACAACACCCACACCAACCCGCTCACCGGGGAGCGGCTACGCAACTACTGGGGCTATGGCCCGATCGGCTTCCTTGCGCCGAAGGCCGGTCTGGCCGCCACTGGTCCGCTGGGGATGCAGGTCGACGAGTTTAAGAGCCTCGTGCGGGAGCTGCACCGCCATGGCCTCGAGGTGATCCTGGACGTCGTCTTCAATCACACCGCCGAGGGCGATGAGCGCGGACCGACCATCTCCTTCCGTGGCATCGACAACAAGACGTACTACATGCTCACCCCCGATGGGCACTACCTGAACTTCTCGGGTTGCGGTAACACGCTCAACTGCAACAACCCGATCGTCCGCAGTGTCGTTCGCGACTGTCTGCGCTACTGGGTGTCGGACTACCACATCGACGGCTTCCGGTTCGATCTGGCCGCCATTCTGGGCCGCGACCCGTGGGGCGCGCCGCTGTGCAACCCGCCGCTGCTGGAGGCTCTGGCCTCCGACCCCGTGCTGGGCAAGTGCAAGCTGATCGCCGAGGCCTGGGATGCGGGCGGCCTCTATGAGGTCGGTTCCTTCCCGGCCTTCGGCCGGTGGGCCGAGTGGAACGGCAAGTACCGCGATGACGTGCGGTGCTTCCTCCGCGGCGATGAGGGAACCGCAGCGGCACTGGCGCTCCGCCTCCAGGGCTCGCCCGACCTCTACACCGGGCGGGGCCCCATCGCCTCGATCAACTTCATCACCTGCCACGATGGCTTCACCCTCCGCGACCTCGTGACCTACAGCCACAAGCACAACGAGGCCAACGGCGAGGGGGATTGCGATGGCGCCAACGACAACTACAGCTCAAACTGCGGGGTCGAGGGCGAGACGGACGACCCTGGGATCAGTACCCTGCGGCGCCGTCTGCAAAAGAACGCCTGGGCCATCCTGATGGTCAGCCACGGAGTGCCGCTGGTGCTCATGGGTGACGAGTGCGGGCGCAGCCAGCGCGGCAACAACAATGCCTACTCCCAGGACAATGAGTTGAGCTGGCTGGACTGGAGCCTGACGGAGGACAACGCCGACCTCCTCCGCTTCGCGCGCCACATGATCGCCTTCCGGCGGGCTCACCCGGTGTTGCGTCCGCGCGAGCATCTGCGCAACTGCGACTATGTTGGCAGCGGTCTGGCTGACATCACCTGGCACGGAACGACTGCCTGGGCGCCCGACCTGTCGGCGAGCAGCCGGGCGCTGGCCTTCATGCTGTGCGGGAAGCACGCCAAGGGCGGCACGGAAGACGATAACTCGGTCTACGTGGCCCTGAACAGCTACTCGGAGTCCCGGGTGTTCCAGTTGCCCGATCCACCCGTCGGAACGCGGTGGCATGTGGCGGCCAACACGGGAATGCCATCGCCGGAGGACATCTGGCCGGCGGGTGAGGAGCCCTTGCTGTCCGATCAGGGCATCTGTCTGGTGGGCGAGCGAGCGGTCGTGGTGCTGATCGCGAAATGAGCTGCCCCATCGGCCGGTTGCCAGGGGGATAGCGCTATGCAGCGCCGCCTGAGGCCGCGAGGCACCATCCGAACGCGCATCCTGCTCACGCTGACCGGCCTGACGCTGCTCGCGCTGGCCGTCTTTGCGGCGATCTCCGTCCAGGAGATCGCCAGTATG
>CAZIWQ010000700.1:0-4423 GCA_964542355.1 uncultured Armatimonadia bacterium | reverse complement strand
TCGGCGTAGCGATCAGGTGGACGGGTCGAGGTAGGCGTCGTAGTCGTCGGCGCAGAAGCAGGTCTGCCGGCGGCGATTGTCGCGCTGGGTGATGTGGCGGGGGTGGCCGGGGACGACGACACGGGCGAGGCGGGCCGTCGATGGTGGGCACCACAGGTCAAAGAGCTGCGTCAACAGCTAGCTATGGTGTCTCCGTGTCTGCCGCGGCTTGCAGGTCCCGGCAGACACAGGGGGAAGAGGAGGGCGGTTGATGCCGGGGGGCGGCCCGGAGCAGACAGCGTTTGGGCCCGCCCCGCACTGCCGCAGGAGGTCACGGCACGTGCCCACCCGGTCGCAGCACGTGGTGCGCTCCACCGGCGCCGGCGTCGGCATCTGCAACTGAGAGAGCGAGGTCTTGAACCCAGATGAAGACACTGCGTGCCCTGATGCTCCTGGGCTGCCTGCCGGCGGCCACGGTTGGCCTGGCCCAGACCGCCCCCGTCATCACCATCAGTTTCGACAAGGACTTCAACGGCGCCACGGCCGCCGGCCCGCTGGTCGGCACGCCTGACGGCAAGCCGGAACTGGCCCCGGGGAAGTTCGGTCAGGCGCTCAAGTCCGGCCCGCCCACGGGCTATGTCAACTACCCCGCCGACCTGCTCCAGCGGGAGGCGGGCACCGTCGAGATGTGGGTCTGCCCGCTGGACTGGACCCCGGCCGAGGAGCTCTTCCACGTGTTCTTCGATGTCCGTGGTGAGGGCGCCCTGTACCTGTACAAGTACTACCAGGGCACCAACCTGCTGATGCTGGCGTGCCCGCACGGCAACGGCCCGTACGCGGAGAGCAGGGCCGGCCTGAACTGGCAGCCCGGGGAGTGGCATCACATCGCCGGGACCTGGTCGGTGGACGGCGTGCGCGTCTACGTGGACGGCCGATCCCCCATGCCCGTACCGATGGGGGGTGAGCTGCCCATCAAGCTGGGCACCACCTTCCGCATCGGTGACCACCCCTGGCATATCGAGCGCACGACGAGTTCGCTCGTTGACGAGGTGCGCGTGTATGACCGTGCTCTGTCACCGGCGCACATCGCCGCCCACGCCCGGGGCAACTTCGACTTCCGCGCTCCGCTGATCGCCCGGGAAGCGGTGCTCGGCTATGAGCTGGACCCGATCAAGGGCGAGGTCGCCGCGCACCTCAGCACCGGGGGGGCCGATGTCGCCGACGGAGATCTGCGTGTGAAGCTGGCGATCGTGCCGCAGGGGCAGGCTTGTGGCGACGCCCGGGAGTGGAAGGTCGTTGGCGGGCGCGCAGTGGGTACGCTGCCCGTGGATGTCAGCAAGCCCGCACAACTCGAGGTCGTCGCGCAGGTGCTGGAGCGGGGGACGCAGGCCTTCGAGCTGCGACGCGACCTGACCGTCCCCGACATCGCGGCGTGGCAGGGCAACCGGCTGGGGCTGGAGGACAGGGTCCTGCCTCCCTGGACGCCGGTGAAGGTGAACGGCGGCACGGTGAGCGTCTGGGATCGCGAATACGACTTCTCCCGGTCAACCGACCTCGTTGAGCAGATCAGGTCCAGTGGCAACAACCTGCTGGCCGGTCCGGTGCGACTGCGTTCGGGCGAAGCCAGGCACGAGGTGATGCCGCTCGACCTGATCGTGAGTGCCGCCGGCACCCGTGCCACCGTCACCCGCAAGCCGGGCACGTGGCCCCGCGTGGCGACGTGGGTGGAGTATGACGGCCTGGCATGGTTCGAGCTTTCCGGGCAGGCGGGCGCCGCACCGGAGACGCTGACCCTCGAGATCCCCCTCCGCCGCGAGATCGCGATGTACCGCCACCGCTACGTCTCGACCTGGGACACAGGCAAAGTGACGGGCCTGCTGCCCGAGGGCCGGGGCGTCATCGACCACGACAAGTTCATCCCGTACTACTGGCTCGGCAACAACGACCGTGGGCTGTTCTGGTTCTGCGAGTCGGATGAGATGTGGCCCAACGGCCAGTCGGGCGATGCCATTGAGGTCATCCGGGGCGAGGACGGCACCGTCACTGTACGTCTGAACATCCTGGCGAAGGGGCAGAGGCTGCCGGCCGACTGGAAGCTGGCGTTCGGCCTGCAGGCCACGCCGGTGAAGCCCCTGCCGAAGGACTGGCGCAAGTGGCGGCTGCAGCCGGCCCGCGCCGCCAGGGCCGGCATCATCTGGCCGGGGCCGACCGCCAACTCGCTCAAGTACTACGGCTATCCACAAGCGGCTGACCCCGCCCTTTTCAGGCAGCGCGTTGACGATTGGCACCAGAAGAGCATCGGGGCCGTGCCCTACCTGTGTCTGAGCTACCTGTCGGCGGCCTGCCCCGAATGGCCCTTCTTCCGCAAGCTCTGGAGCATGGGCTCGGAGGACACGGGCTCCTCCGACGTGGCGCAGTACGGCGCGGGCTTCGCCAGGACCTCACTGGTCGGTCGGTGTTACTCGGACTTCATCGTCTGGAAGACCAACGAGTTCATCAAGCAGTACGGCATTGACGGCCTGTATCACGACAACACGCACCCCTACGGCGCCACGACTCTCGACGCCGGCTGTGGCTACCTCCGCGACGGCAAGGTCTACCCGACCTACCCGATCATGGGCTACCGCGCCCTCTACCGCCGCATGTACGCGGTCCTGAAGTCATACCCCCGGGAGACCTTCAGCATCGCCCACATGTCCGGCAAGGTCACCATCCCCATCCTGGCCTATGAGGACGCCTACCTCGACGGCGAGCAGTTCCGCGGGCGCATCAAGGACAGCTACATGGACATGATGAGCCTGGACACCTTCCGCACGGAGTACATGGGCCGGCAGTGGGGCGTCATGCCCTACTTCCTGGCCCAGCTCTACGGCGAACTCAGGACGCAGGTCGAGCCGACGCGCGGCCTGATGGCGCTGCTCATGCTGCACGACGTTGCGATCTGGGATGTGTACAACATCGCCGTGGCCGACGAGGCGCTGGCGGCGCTGGATGAGTTCGGCTATGTGGACGCCGACTTCATCGGCTACTTCGGCAACCCCGCGCCCGCTGCCACGGACATGAAGGACGTGTACGTCAGCGCCTACCGCAAGGGTGCGCGGACGCTGCTGATCGTCGGGAATGTGAGCCGCGAGGACCAGCAGGGAGCCGTGACGCTGAATGCTCCCTGCTTCGGTGGCAAGCTCCCCGGCAAGGCGCAGGATTGGCCCACCAGGGCACCGCTGACCCTCCGTGACGGGAAGCTGGGTCTGTCCGTGCCGCGACTGGGATACCGGCTGGTGGTGGTGGAGTGACCCCATCCGGGATCGAAGCCACATGAACTGCCGCGCCCGCGGATCTCGCTTCACCCTGCGCTGCGAGGCCTTCCCGCCGGATATCATGTGCCGGTACCTCGACGGCGCCTATGACCTCCGTGTTGAGCTGGGTGAACCCCACGACGCTCAGTGAGTCCCCTTCGTGACCGACTGGGCGGCGCACGTGATTCGTAGGACGTGACAGGAGTGAGATGATGGTCTCGTTCAGCAGTAGCCTGTTCATCGTGTGCCTGCTCTTCGGTGGGAGGTCCACGGCTATGGCAGCCAGCCCGGAGGGGTTCGAGGTCACCGTCAACGAGGTCGCCTGCACTGCGGACGTGACTCACTACCCGGCCTTCCCGGGGCGAGCCAACCACCTCACGGTCCGTCTGGCCACTCCGGGCGGAGCAGGCTCGGCGGTTCTGGTGCGTACCTCGCCCGACGGCCGCACCGACCGGAGCGAGGCGCGCCTCACTGCCGAGCAGCCGCAGGCGCGGCTCGATCTGGGTGCGTTCGCCGTGCCGGCAGCCTATGAGTACGAGCACGGCGTCGTGTACCGCCGCGGCACCCGGTTCAAGCTCACGCTCGCCGGGCCGTCCGCGACGGCGCGGCCACAGGTCCTCCACTTCTACCAGGGGCTCGCTCGCGCCGCCGACCAGGAGGCGCTCGGGGTGGGGGAAGTCGAGCGGTACGTCTACAACGGCGGCCCTATTGGCAAACGGGGTTGGCAGCCCAACAGGGAGGGCGGGGTGCCGATGAACCCGCCCTTCATCCTGCACCTGGATCCGGCCGTGCTCGCCGACCCCGACGGTGTCCGCGTCCGGTATGGTCAGAAACCGGGCCTCGGGCTCGCCCCGGTACCGGCCGAACTGGTCGTCACGCGCCTGCGAGACGGGACTGTACTGCTCCGCCGGGAGGTCTCCCTCGGCCCGAAGTTGGCGACCGAGAAGCTGGACGTCGCAGGCTATGCGCCAGGCGATTACCGCATCGAACTGCGGCCGACGATCGCGGACACCACCGACCGCGAAGGGCCACGGCTGGTCTACCACCGGGTCCCGCGCGACCCCGGGGCGGTGCTCGTCTCGCCACTGGCGCCGTGGACGCTCCAGCGCGATGCGGCCCGGCCGGAGCTGCACCTCACCCACTTCGCG
>CAZIWQ010000699.1:1448-4424 GCA_964542355.1 uncultured Armatimonadia bacterium | reverse complement strand
GCAGAAGCTGCCGACGCGCTATGGCATTGTCTACGAGCAGATCAGTGCCCACGAGTATGTGGAGCCCAATCGGCATCACCGCAGCAGCCTGTTCCAGTGGATCTTCAAGCTGCGCGAGCGCCACGACTGGGATCAGATGCTGGACCTGCACCAGACCGAGTTCGTCGGCCAGGACGAGAACTGCATGGTGATCCTGCCGGCGGTCTACGCCGAGCAGCCGACGCACCTGCAGGAGCATGAGCGCAAGTGGGCCGATCGCCTCGTCGCCGCGTGGGGCGAGCTGCCCGACGGGCGCCCGATCCGCGAATCGCGGCCGCTGAGCTACACGGGCGAGCAGCGGCAGTACTTCATCGACTGTTGGGGAGAGCTCGAGCGCGAGACCCCCGTCGTCACGACCGAGATCCAGAACAACAGCCCCCGCACCTCGCCGTGGCTGCAGATGCGGCTCAACGAGGTCGCGATCCGCGAGAGCATCGCGCAACTGCTGGCCTAGAAGAGCGGCCGAGAAGTCGTTCTGAGGCCGCGCGTCGGTCGCGGAGGCCGCACCCGCGCTGCTGCTGCCCGTGCGCACGGCAGGAGGGGGCGGCCGACCCGGGTGCGGCACGACTACGCCAGGTCGGACTCCCCGGGCTCCGCCAACGGCGCGGGCGCCTCCGCACCTACCTGCTCGCCGCGGTAGAGGTGCTTGAGCAGAGGCGGAGCGATGAGTGTGGTCGCCACGGCCACGGTAACCAGGGCGGCGAAGAGGTGGTCCGTGAGGACCCCGGATGCCAGCCCCACCTGCGCGACGATGATCCCCACCTCACCACGTGGCACCATCCCCACCCCGATCTGTCCCATCGCCCGCCACCCCTGTCGCCACGCCAGCCCGCCGCAGCCGACGACCTTGCCGATGACCGCAAGCAGCGTCAGCAGGCCGCACAGGAGCAGCGTACCGGGATCGGCCAGCGCCGCGAGCTTCACCTGGAGGCCGATGTTCACGAGGAAGAACGGCACCAGGAACTCGATCAGGGCACTGGTTCGTTGATGCATGCCAGTGTCACGAGCAGGCTCCGCGAACGCCATCCCCGCGAGGAACGCGCCGACGATGGCGGCCATCCCGAGGTGCTCCGAGACCACGGCCAGCAACAGGCAGAAGCCGATGCCGCAGACGAAGAAGGCTTCGCCGATGCGCAGGTTGTGCAACCGCGGCGTCGCCCGCCGGACGAGATCGGCCCCGAACGTCGCCATGAGCACGGTGAAGCCGACTGCCAGCGCCACTGTTCCGGCGATGTGCCACAGATCGGCCCTGCCGCCGGCGAGGCCGCCGACGACGGCCAGGACCGTCAGCCCGAAGATGTCGTCGATCACGGCCGCGGCCAGGATGGTACGTGCCGAGGGCGTCCGCAGCACCTGCATCTGACTGAGGACCCGTGCCGTGATGCCCACACTTGTCGCCGTCAACGCCGCTCCCACGAACAGGCTCTCGGGCTGGCCGTGGTGCAGGATGAGCATGGCCCCATAGCCGAGGCCGAAGGGGAGCACCACCCCGCCGACGGCAACCAGCAGGGCGCTCTTGCTTGCCTCGATGAGGGCACGTGGCATGGTCTCCAGACCGATGCCGAACAGGAGGAGGACCGCCCCGAGCTCGGCCAGCGAGCTGGTTAGCTCGTTGGGGGACACCCAGCCCAGCGCGCACGGGCCGATGACGATGCCGGCGAGGATTTCCCCGACGACCGCCGGTTGCCCCATCCGCTCGAACAGCTCCGCCGCCACCTTCGCCGTGACGAAGATGATCAAGAGAGCGGTCAGCAGGTCGGCCGTGGAATGAGGTTCAGCGATCATGGTTCTCGTCCCATGGATGCGGGCGGCACGCGGGTGCGTCGGCCCGCGAGCGAAGCCGGGGCGGACAGCGTCGGGCCCTGGCCGGGTGACTCCGGGGACAGGGCTGTCGCGCCTGGATTATAGCACAGGGTGGGGCGCCGTCACTGCCGTCCTCGCTTCACCTCTCGCCGGAACGGAGCGGGGCTGGGGGACGGCGGTGCGGCGGGCATGCTGTTGGCCGTTCGGCCGGGCCGCCACGTCACCCGGCACGTGGCTCCGGCTGGAGCACCGCGTCGACCGCGGCCAGCACCTCGCTCAGGGAGAACGGCTTGGGGAGGAACTGACAGGCACCGAGGCTCAGCAGCTCACGCGCCAACCGGTCCTCGATCCGGCCCGTGATGACGATGACGGGCGGCGACTGGGACAGTGCCATGGCGGCGCTGAGCACCGCCCGGCCCCCCCCGCCGGGCATCATCAGGTCGGTGAGAACGAGGTCCCATGCTGCGGTGTTCAGTGCGCTCACCGCTTCGGCGGTCGAGGCGGCAGCGACGGCGTGGAGTCCGTGCTCGCGCAGCGTGGCGACGAGCATGGCGCGCAGCTCCCCCTCGTCCTCGGCGACCAGCACACGCTGGCCGTGGCGGCGAGCTGCCGCGTCCGGGGTTGGTGTCGCGGGGGCGTCCGGTGCGTGCGCGCGAGAGTGCGCCCCGGCGTCGAGCGCTGTGAACCGCAGCTCAAAGGTGGCCCCCGCCCCCGGCTCGCTCTCGACCGTGATCGAGCCCCCGTGGGCAGCCACGATGCCGTGGGAGACTGCGAGCCCCAGCCCGGTGCCGGGGACTTCACTCTCGCCGAGGCGGCCCTTCGTGGTGAAGAACGGCTCGAACACTCGCGACAGGTGTTCCGGGGCGATCCCGCTGCCGGTGTCGCTGACGGTGGCCACGAGCTGCGGTCGACTGTGCCCGTCCGCCACCAGCCGGGTCCTGACGAGTAACGTGCCGCCGGCGGGCATGGCATGGCACGCGTTGATGAACAGGTTCAGGAACACCTGCTCCAACTGGGCGACGTCGCCCGCGAGGCAGCGGCCGTGAGGGTCATAGTCGCGCCGCAGACTGATGCCGGTCTCCTCGATCGTGGTGGCGATCAGGGCGAGCGCCGCCTCGATCGCGTCTTCCACGC
>CAZIWQ010000699.1:0-1438 GCA_964542355.1 uncultured Armatimonadia bacterium | reverse complement strand
CGGCCCGCGCCGGGGCTCACGGGGGCGCGCGAAGGTCGTCAGGTTCCGGCAGATCTCGGCCCCGCGCGCCCCGGAACGCAGTACCAGCTCCGCCAACCGCTCGTACTCCTCGGGCGCCCGCCTGACCGTCGCCCGTTCGGCGCGCATCATCATGCTCGCGAGCAGGTTGTTGAACTCGTGAGCGACTCCGGCCGCAAGTTGCCCGACCGTCGCCAGGCGTTGCGAGTCCTCCGCCTGCTTGCGCTCGGTGATGTCGACCAGCGACGCGACGCGCAGGCCGGACTGCGGAACCATGCCCACCCGCAGTAGCACATGCCGGATCGTGCCGTCATGCGTGACGAAGTCGAACGCATACTCGGAGGGGACCGGCTCGCCGCGGGAGCGTGCCGCATGAAGCGCCTGCATGCGCGCGAGCTCGCGGGGAGCCACGAAGTCGGACCAGCGCAGGCGGCCCTCGATCTCGCGCTTCGTGCAGCCGCTGAGCTTCTCGAAGTTCCCGTTGCACACGATAATGACCGCATCATCGCCGAACAGGACGGTGGCCGCGCCCGTGCACTCGAACAGCATCCGATGGCGGGCCTCGCTCTCGCGCAGGCTCGCCTCGGCCCGCGCCCGCAGTGCCTCCTGCTCGAGGGCCCCGAGGGCGAACGAGACGGCATCGGCGAGCTCCACCAGCAGCGGCACCTCGTGGTCGTCGAAGACGCCCACCTCGGTGGCGCACAGGCTGAGGGTGCCGATGACCCGGCCGCCAACGCGCAGGGGGAACGTGGCGGCGGAGCGGAAGCCCTGCTGCAGCGTCGCATCGCGCCAGGGGGAGCTCCCCCCCAACTGCGCCAGGTCCGCGATGACGGACGGCTCCCCGACGCGCAGCGCGGCCAGCGTGAGTGCGGCCGCTTCCGCGTCCTCCGCCATCACCCTGGTGATCGCCGCCAGCCCGCCCTGCGGGACGCCGCACTGGGCCACTGGTGTCAGTGCGCCCGTCGCCTCATCGAGCAGTCCGATCCACGCCAGCGGGAACTCACCCCGTTCCACGGCAATGCGACACGTCGTCTCGAACAGCTCCTGCTTGTCGCGGACGTGGAAGACGGCGCGGTTGACGTCCGAGAGGGTGGCCAGCACGCGGTTCAGGCGGGCAATCTCGGTCTCGCGGCGGCGGCGCTCGGTGACGTCAGAGCCATAGACGCGCACCACATCGTCGGCGGACACACGGAACAGAGCCTGTGAGTAGCACGCGCCGCCAACCTGGACCTCACGCGTGAGCTGTCTCGTCGGCGCGCGCGCGAGGGCGTCCACGGCGGCGTGCCAGTCTGCCAGAAAGGGGTGCCGACAGGCCAGCTCGACGATGCCGGGGAACAGGTGGCGCGCGGCTGCATTGGCGTAGCGCACTTGCCCGGCGGCGCTGATCGAGAGGATGGGGTTCGGGTTCAGCTCGGGGAAG
>CAZIWQ010000698.1:0-4425 GCA_964542355.1 uncultured Armatimonadia bacterium | reverse complement strand
GTCCGGCCCCTCCGAACGACGCGCGGGCGAAACACGGTCGCACTGATGGAGTTGGGCACTACGCAAGAAGGAGTAGGTGCAATGAAACGATCCCTGCTGACACTGTTAACACTGCTGGGGGTGCTCGCCCTCAGTGTCGCTTGCGCCGCCGAGCGACCGGCCCTCAAGGACCTCGGCCGCAGCGTCAAGATGCGCATCCTCGTCGACAAGGTGATGCAGCCGGTCGCCAAGTGGAAGACCGAGGAGTGGATGATCAAGGAGGCCGCCGCGGCCGAGTTCAACGTCTTCTCACCCCGGATCGGCTATGACAACATCGACGAGGTGCGCAAGGTGACGGACTGGTGCCGCACCCACGGGCTGTACCACATGCCGTGGATGCGCGGCGTGCAGGGCGTGCCGACAGATCCCAAGCTCAGCGCCGGCAAGCGCCTGGTGTGGGCCAATGGCAGCGAACAAGCCCTGTGGAGCCCCAACTCCGATGAGCTGTGGGACTGGATGGCAAGCTATATCGTGCCGTACGCCGAGATCAGCGCCAAAGACGAGACATTGATGGGTGTGTTCCTCGACTATGAGAACTACTGGCCAGGCGGCATGGGCAACCTGTATGACCTGTCCTACGATGATGTCATCATGAGCAAGTTTGCCCAGAGCAAGGGCCTGACATTGCCGCAGCTTGAGTTGAGCAAGCGCAAGGCGTGGCTGGAGGAGCAGAAGCTCCACGAGGAGTTCGAGCGGTTCCAGATCGCCCACTGGCGGCTCAAGTGCCGCGAGCTGCGCGCGGCTGTCGACAAGCACAACCCGCGCTTCATGTTCAACATCTACCCGGCGCCGGGGACGAAGTTCATGCTCGTGGCCTGCTATCCGGAATGGGCGACGGCGCAGGCGCCGCTCATCCTGGCCGACCCGTGGACCTACGGCCGGCCGGGGCGCTATACCACTCATGTCAAGGCGCTCCAGGGCAACCAGGGGATCCTGCAACGCGGGATGACCACCGCCAAGGAGACCGGCACAGGCAACTACATCTACATCGGTGGCATTGACCCTGTCGTCGCGGGGGCCGACCCGGAGTTCTGCGGCAAGAACGCCCTGATGCTCTCCGGCATCAGCGACGGCTACTGGATCTTCTATGAGGGCCCCGTGTATGCCAAGAACCACCTCGAGTACTTCAAGTGGTTCACGTGGGCCAACCGCAAGATGGGGCAGAATGACTTCCAGGCGGCGTGGCAGCCCCGTGAGACGGAGGATCCCTCCGGCTTCCCGCGGATCAAGGTCAGCGGCCAGGCCATGACGCGATCGGAGCCCCGCGCGCTCCCGCTGGTCAAGCTGCGCGGGTCGAATGTGCTCATCGTCTCGGCCCGCAAGGACGTGCCGATACACCTCGACGTCGAGACGTACCGCATCGGCCGCAATGACACGTTGCTCACCTGGACGCTGAAGGACCAGGCGTGGCAGGACCTGAAGCAAGGCGACCTCCCGGTCGGGAAGGCGAGTCCCGTCGACTTCACTGTCCCGCAGGATGGCCTCTATGTCCTGCTCCTGGAGGCCGGCGGCAACGCCTATGCCGTCAAGGGTGCGACTGCCCCGCTGGCGATCTTCACCGACCCCGCCGTGCGGTTCATCTACGGCGCCGAGAAGCTGTACTTCAAGGTGCCGCGCGATGCCCGCCAGCTCAAGTTCCACGCGGGCGGCGGCGGTGGTGTCGAGACGGTGAAGCTCACCGTGTTCGACGCCGATGGCAAACAGGTAGCGACGGGGCAGTCCACCTTGCAGCAGAACCAGTTCGACGTTTCCGTCCCGGTGACCGCACCGGATGACCGGGCGTGGTACCTGACCATCGGCCGCGCCGACAGCGGCGTGCTCGAGGACGTCTCCGTGACGCTCGACAAGCAACTGTCGCCCGTGCTGTCGTACTTCGCCGATGAGGTGTTTGCCGTCGAGCGGAAGTAGGCGTCGCCGGCATGCGATCGGCGGCCGGGCGCGGTGCCTCCCCTGGCGGACGTCATCCTGAGGAGCGCATGCGGCTGCGCAGAAGCCGCAGCGACGAAGGATCTCGTCTCGATGACAAGCGCCCTCTCATGTGGCAGGTCCTTCGCCAGAAGACCGCGCAGCGGTCTGGGCTCACGATGACCGCTGCCGGAAGGAAGGCCACCGCCCTCCCGACGGCGAAACTGCAAGCCGCTGCAATCATGACCCGGAGGCAGACCCATGCGCGAACTCGTCGTCGTTCTGCTGCTGCTCGTCGCCTGCGCCGTATATGCTCAGAACCAGCCGGCGCCGGCCGCACCTACGCCGGCCACCACGCCCGCCACACCGGCCGCACCCGCGGTCGAGGCGCCGGCCGCGCCGGTCAACCCGCTACGGCTCGTGATGCCGCCCGAGGTCCCCGCCGTCGCCGGCCACGAGATCAACATCTACTTCGACAACCTGATCCTCACCCCTCGCTCCGACCTGTACCTGTATGACGTCGACTGCGCCAAAGGCACACAGCAGACGGAGCGCTACACCTGGGTCCCCAAGCCCGAAGAGGTCGGCGTGTACCCGCTGAGCCTGAAGGTCTACGACCTGCAAGAGAAGCTGGTCGCGGAGGGGACGACCAAGGTCCATGTCTATCCCGCCGACGCCGGGGCCGGCACCGAGGCCACGCTCTTGATCGTCGGCGACAGCCTCACCCACGGCAACGTGTACCCGGCGGAAGTGTTCGACCTGTGCAACAAGGCGGAGGGCAACCCCAAGCTGACGCTGATCGGAAGCTTCGCGCCGAACAAGACGCGGCCCGAGGTCAAGCATGAGGGCTACGGCGGCTGGGCGGCGGCTACCTTCACCAGCAAGTGGTCAGCCGACATCTGGACCCCCGAGAACCGCCGGGGACGCAGCCCCTTCCTCTACGAGCAGGATGGCAAGCACGGGCTGGACTTCCAGAAGTTCTGTGACGAACAGAACGCCGGCAAGGGCCCCGACTACATCACCATCCTGCTGGGCTGCAATGACAACTTCGGCGCGAAGGACGACACCATCGAGAAGAGCATCGATAGCTTCCTGGCCAACATGGAGGTCCTACTCAAGGAGTTCCACCGGGTGCGGCCGGACACCAAGATCGGGATCGTCACCCTGCTGCCACCCTCCGCGTCGCAGGATGCCTTCGGAGCCCCCGGCAACTACGGCTGTGGCCAGACGCGCTGGCAGTACCGCAAGAACCAGCACCGCGTGCTGGAGCGCGAGTATGCGACCTTCTCCGGTCGCGAGGCCGAGAACGTCTTCATCGTGCCGGCCTATGTGAACCTCGACTGCGTGCACAATGTCATCACCCAGAAGGTGGCAGTGAACGCGCGCAACCCGGAGATCGTGGTGCGCCAGGCCAACGGCGTCCATCCGGATGGCACCGGCTACAGGCAACTGGCGGACTCGATCTACAACTGGCTGAAGGGCACGATGGCAGCAGGGAAGTAGACTTCTGTGTCTCACGTCGGCCCCCCGGAGCGAGGGGATGAGGGGCAAGCCAAGGCATGGCGCATGCAATGGGATAGCGCCGTGGTCGTATAGCCCCCTACGGGGGGGATCCCGCAAGGCGGGACCACGGGCGTGAGAGCCTGTCGCGGAAGTCGTGTTGGCGCGGCTTCCAGCCGCGCCGGTACCACGTGTCCAGTGGCCCCTTGTAGGAGCGGCTTCCAGCCGCGATGGGTGTGGCGACCCTCGCAGGGCAGAGCGCGGCGCACCGGGAGCGGATTGGCACGGCTGCGACGGTGTTGTCTCTTCCCATGGGAGGTCGCGGCTGGAAGCCGCTCCTACAGGACGCCCTTTCGTGCGAACACGGGCGCGGCTGGAAGCCGCGCCAACACCCATGGAGGCGACGAGCGGACGTACTCTGCTTCCGCGACAGGCTCGTGAGCCCGTGGCGAATGCGCCACCGACGCCTTGAGCCCCCGCAGGGGGCGGCATACGCGACGCAATCAGAGAACGCGGCGCTCGTCATCGGGGAGACCATGTGGAAAGGCAGGCCGGCATGCGACAGCTCACCCACCAGATCATGTTGGCAGCCCTGCTGTTGATCGGAGGGATGGCCATGGCTGAGGACCAGTTCGAGGCGCCGCCATTGCCCCAGAACCTGGACCAGCTCGGCAAGAACATCCAGCGGACGATGACGCTGCTGGCCACCAGCACGCCCGAGCACCGCAACCGCGTGCGGATCCTGTTCTACGGCCAGTCCGTCACCGCGGGCCCGTGGTCATACGCGCTCGCGGACGATCTCCGCAAGCAGTACCCCAACGCGGACCTGCAGATTGAGAACCGTGCGATCGGTGGGTATGGCGCCGAGTCACTGCTCAAGACTGCCGACTACGATCTCTACTCCTTCTACCCCGACCTGCTCATCTACCACTGCTGGGGCGGGGTCAAGGGCGGACAGCAAGAGGAGATCATCAAGCGCGT
>CAZIWQ010000697.1:0-4425 GCA_964542355.1 uncultured Armatimonadia bacterium | reverse complement strand
CCCCCTCGGCCTTACCGGCGCCCTGTCCCGCGCGGTCCCCGCCCCCCGCACTGCCGCTGTCCCCTCCCGGAGCGGGCGCGCCCTTGCCCGTCGCGTCCGCTTCGCGCCCCGGCGCCGTCGTCTGCCCCTCGGGATCAGCAATCCCGGCCGTCACACCGTCCTCGATGCCCCCACGTCGCGGGTCGCGCAGCCAGCCCTCCCGTGCTCCCAGGTCGATGACCCGTTCCGAGAGATCCCGCGGGCGCGGGATCACCGCCGCCAGCACCACGATGCCCAACACGAGCGCCAGGCTGGCACCGATCCACGTCGGTGTCAGGCCCCGCGCCACCCGGACCTGCCGCTTGCGCACATCCATGCGGATCGCCGACAGGTTGGTGAGCGCGAGCAGATACAACGCGAAGAACAGGTAGCCGGCCGCGCACCAGAACGCGTGGGGGGCGTACAGGCTGTTGTCGCCGATGGGATGCGCTCCCAGCCCGAAGGCCACGACCGCAGCCACGGACACCCACATAATGACACGACCCGGGTGGCGCGCCTGCGGCCCCGCCGGCTGCGCGCGGTCGCCATCACCGGCCAGGTCGGTGAAGAACCCCTGGTGCAGCGAGTGCGCGATGTTCTCCTCCAGCGTACACTCGCGCGTCACCTTGTAGGCTCCCCACCACACCAGCCCCACGAGCGCCGTGTTGAACAGCAGCGAGACGACGGCGCCCGCAGCCGTGAAGTGTTCGGCAATCGCCCCGGCCACGAACGTGAAGTGCCAGACGAACAGCCCGGTGGCCCCCGCCAACCCCAGCACGTAGGGGAGCGCGATCACCGCCGTCCCGTACTTGGTCCGGATGCGGGTGATTAGAATCGCGGCGAGTAGGAACCAGAAGCAGACCCAACGCAGGCCGCTGGAGAACTCGCCCCCCAGGGCGGCACGCAGGTCTATCAGGTAGTATAGCAGGCATCCCAGGAGCCCGAAGATGCCGATCGGGATGGCGACTTCGGTGAGCCAGTCGAACAGCGGTGTGTCGGTCTCGACGGGCTCTTCGTCGCGGATCGGCATCACCGCCGGCTGACGCGGCCGCGTGGCCGCCACGCCGCCCGCGGTGGCCGCCGCCGGAGGGGTGGCAGGTACCTGCGTAGGGGGGGAGGGGGGGTGGGCAGTGCCGGCTGGTGCCGGGGGTGCGCCGGCGGGGAGCGGCGCTGCCGGCTCCGCCGGCGTGGTCACCGCGTCCTGGAAGGCAGGTCCATCGGCAGCCGCGAGCGCAGGCCCGTCGGTGTAGTAGCCCGGACCATCCTGCCCCGGCGTGTCAGTGAAGTCGATCGAGAGGTACTCGTCGTCGTCGCGTGGCATCGCGCTTCCTTCGCTGTCCCTCTGCGCAGGATGGTCACTCAGGGTGACACCTGAGCGGAGCCGCAAGCCCGACAGTGTCACCGGCCCGGGGCCTGGAAGAGCGGCCGAGAAGTCGTTCTGAGGCCGCGCCGGTACGCTCAGAGGCTCGCAGAAGCTACTCACAGCCATCTCGCCGCTAGAGACCCGGCCGGAAGTGACCTCTCGGCCGGGTCTCTAGTAGCCAACCAGATTGGCGACCCGCCGCCGGCGACTGTCGGCAGTGTAGCACATCACCCGCTTCCCGACTACGTCCCCCGGGCCCCCTCCGCAGGTCACCGCCGGGCTCGTGGCGAATACGCGATGCCATCCGGAGGTCCGCTCCATGCCCGAGCATCCCTACGACCCGCTGGAGTACCAGAACCTGGCGCTGAGCGTGGTCCGCGCGCTGATGGAACAACCTGTCACGCCACTGCCACCACCGCAGCGCATCATCGGCCCCGGGGTGTACGCCATCTACTACCACGGGGACTTCGCTCCCTACGCGTGGCTGACGGACCGCCCCGATGAAGCCCCGATCTACGTCGGCAAGGCAATCCCCCGGGGGGCCCGCAAGGGCGCGGCGACAACCGGCGGCGACCAGGACACCTCCCTCCACACCCGCCTGCGGCAGCATGCCGCGAGCCTCGAGCAGGCCGACAACCTCCGCCAGGAGGACTTCGGGTGCCGCTACCTGGTTGTCGTGCCAGTGTGGATCAGCCTTGCCGAGCGCTTCCTGATCTCGCACTTCCGTCCGGTCTGGAACACCGTGCTTGATGGCTTTGGCAACCATGCGGTCGGCGCGGGGCGCCTCAGCGGCGCGCGCCCGCGCTGGGACATCCTGCACCCCGGCCGCGAGTGGGCCGGGCTGCTCGCACCGCGCGAGACGGCGGAGGAGGTGCTGACGGCACTGCGCGCCTACCGTGTCGAGGAGCCATGAGGGGTGCCCACCCCCACGGGCCAGAGACTGCGACCGCGTGCGACGCGGTCTGGTGGCCGGCCCCTCCACGGCAGCCTGCCGCCTAGGTGCGCGGCGCGCGCAAGACGACTGCGCTCTCATAGAGCTCGACCCGCTGTCGCGTCTGGCCCACGCGCACCGAGGAGTTGATGATGCTCGACCCGGTGCGCTTCTTGCGCACCTCGTGGATGCCCTCCAGCTCAAACCCGGCGCGCTCGGCGATGCCGGCCAACAGGCGGTCGGTCGGCACCTCAATGCCCTGCAGGATGTTGTTGCCGATGACCACGACACACAGCCCGCCGGGCTTGAGCCGGCGGAGGGTGACCTCGCAGAAGCGGGCGCAGTCATTGAAGTAGCTGGCAGCGTAGTTGGCCCACCCCGGCCCGCCGTAGACGCCGCGGTCGCCGTTGGTGGCCGCCACACGCGCGACCAGGGCCTCCACCTCCGGGCATCTGAACTCCAGCCCGATCTCCGGGCCGGCACGCACCGTCTGCCAGAACTTGCCGAAGCTGCCGACCTCAAACTGCCGCAGGTCGGAGGGGTGCTCGACAAAGCCCAACCAGTACAGGTGGGGGCGCGTGTTGCGCACATAGTGGTAGTTGTTGAGGTACGGCGGGGAGGTGATGACCGCATCCACCGAGCCGGGCGCCACCTCGCCGCAGCCACTCAGATACGAGGCCGTGTAGACCCGCCCGCTGGGTGCCCGCCCGGTCGACCGTAGCTCGCGCTGGAACTGCTCGACATCGTCCGCCATCTCCTCCAGCCGCGTGCTGACGATCCCGGTGACATCGGCGTCGAGGATGTCCGGCTTGCCGGCGGAGCAACGCCGGCCCAGACTCGGCTCATAGGAGTAATTGGAGAACCCGACCATGACCGCGCCGAAGGCGACGCGGAACGCGTCGGCTACGATCCCCTCCGCCTGCCCGTGGATGAAGTCGAGCACGAACAGCACCTGCCGCTCGACCGCGGGGGAGAAGAACGCCGCCCGCGAGCGGAAATGCTGCGGGGGACTCGCCTGCGGCTGCGTGCGCGGCGAGGCCAGCCGGTCGGTCATGAAGGCGCGGAAGTTGGCGATATCGGCTCGGAGGGCCCCCACATCGCGGGTCGGCAGCTCCAGCTTCAGCCGGCAGGCCAGCGCCGGATACGGGTTGATCTCAAACCCGACGGCATCGCAGCCGTGCCGCATCGCCTCCACCAGGGTTGTGCCGACGCCCGCGAACGGGTCGAGGACGGTCCGCGCCCCGGGCCCGGCAGGGAGCGACTCGAGGATCCCGTCGACGAACGCGGCGGAGAAGCCCGCGATCCAGGGCACCCACCGGTGGACGGGCTCCTGCCGGTTGCGGGCGAAGTCCGTGTCGCGGAAGCCCGCGTCTTCGGCGGGGGCGATGGCCACCTCCGCGGTTCCCGGCGCGGAGCTAGCTGCCGGTGACGGCCCCGGGCGTGGCTGCCCCCCGGCCAGCCAGTCCTGGAGCGCGGAGCGCAGGAAGCGCCATTCGCGTCCCACCTTCTGAGCCGGGACCGCCCCCTGGCGCGCCATGTCGGCCAGCGTCTTGTCACTCACGCGGATGAAATGGGCAGCCTCTTTCAGAGTCAGAACCGCGGCGCCGTTGTCACCGGCCGTGGGAGGGACTGGCATCGTGAGGGAGCTTCCTTTATCTTCCGTTATCTTCGCATCAAAGACAGTACAACATTTGTTCGATGACCGTCAAGTCGGCGTGAGAGAAGGAGATGCCCCCGATGAAGTCGATCCACGAAACGGCCATTGCCCCCGAGCAGCACCCGGACCGCTGGAGCAAGAACCTGGTGGGGACGGAGGCGATCGCGACGACCAACGGGTTCAACCTCGGCGTGGCCGAGTACCATGCGACGGACTTCTCGCAGGTCCAGGTTCACGAGGACCAGGAGGCGCTGTATGTGGTCGCCGGCGAGGGGGAGATCAAGCTGGACGAGGAAGTGCTGCCGCTCCGACCGGGAACGGGCGTGTATGTGGGCCCTGGCGTCGCGCACTCCACCCGCCGCACCGGCGAGGCCCCGGTGAAGGTTGTCTACACGCACGGGGCGGTGTAGGCGTGCCACCGGCTACAGCCGGTAGCGCATGTGGAGGACCGCGACC
>CAZIWQ010000696.1:0-4426 GCA_964542355.1 uncultured Armatimonadia bacterium | reverse complement strand
CAGGATGACAGTGACCAGCAGGTGCGGTTCGTGCGTCCGCCGACGGGCTGGCCAAATATCGGCGGCGGCGTCCCGGTCGGCGGGTCTTGTCGAGCGAGACGCTCGACCTACGCGGCGACCGCATGCGAGGCGGTTCCCGCTAGCCCGCCTGCAGCGCCACCAGCCGACCATCGCTCAGCGCCGCCACGACGCCCGCCGCCGTCGCCTGCAGCAGCGTTGCCGGCGCCGCCAGCTCGTGTCGCGCCACCAGTTCGCCCTGCAGGCTGAGCCACTCCACCCGGCCATCCTCCCGTGCCACGCAGACCCCCTCCGCGCACGTCGTGGCCGCGGTGCAGGAGACCTCAGCGGCATGCCGCCACACCGGGCAGCCCTGGCCGTCGACGAGGTGCGCATCGCCCGTGGCCGAAGCCGCCACGATGCCCGCCGGCGTGACCAGCAGGCCGCGTGCCTCGTCCCCGATGCTGCACGTCCACTTCTTCACTCCGAGGTGGTCGATGCAGTGGATGAGCGTGTCACTGGCGACGGTGATGACCTCCAGCTCCCCGTCGCCATCGACGTCCGCCACATGGACGAAGGGGAAGACCGGCCCGGCGGTCCAGTAGTCGTTATAGTCCTCGTCCTCCCACAGCCGATCACCGTCGCAAGTGATGGCGGGGACGCAGTAGTAGACGGTGCCGACCGCGAGCTCATCGCGACCGTCATGGTTCATGTCGCCGGCCGCCACTGCCGTGACCGAGTGCGCGGCCGTATCAAAGGTCCACCGCAGCTCGCCCTGTGGCGTGATGGCGTGGACGCGCCAGGCGTCGGTGCCGACGATCGGCCAGAGCCTCCCGTCGCCGTCGAGATTGGCGACGGTGAGGGCGCGGCCCCGTGCCGGGAGGTGCGAGTTCCGCGGGAGGGTGACGGCCATCCGCTCGGCGCCGTCGAGCTGCAGCAGGCGGAAGGTGCAGTCGTAGGCGGCGGCCATGACGGTCGGCGTCGCCTCGCCCCACAGCCGCGCGGCCATGACCGCCCCGATCCGCTCCCCGGCACGTCCCAGTTCCGTGATCTCACCCGCGGATGCGACGCGGGCGACCAGTCCGTCCTCACAGCCGACGAGCAGCGCGGTGGCGTCCAGCGGCGCGAGGCAGGTTGCCGGGGCGGGCAGCGCCAGCTCCCAGGCAAGCGCCGCGGGCGAGGACGTCTGCCGGCCCCGCTCGGGTCTGCCGCCGGCCGCGGCGGAACACGCGACCGCGCGCGCCGCCAGACCTGTCAGCCTGTCCTTCTCCGCAAACACGTGGTCGTCGCTGCCGGCCACCTCAAAGCCCTCGACGCTCAGGACGGCCGAGCGCCCCTCGCCGCTCAGTGTCACGCGCCCGGCGCTGAGCTGCACTTCCCGTCGCGGCGCTTCCGTCTGCCGATTGGGCAGGAGCAGATTCACGAAGCACGTCTGCTCCCCGGCCTGCAGCCGCACACGCTGCGTCTCGCACAGCCGCTGCGGAATGCCTGCGCCGAAGTGGTACTTCGGGTAATCGAGGTCGTTCACCGACACCGGCTCGGCGTCGAGGCGCCGCTGCGAATCGGTGGCCTCGATCACGTGGAAGTGCTCGCCCTCGTGAACGGTGTGCAGGCCGCGCGCGGTGGCCTCCGTCTGGGCCAACGTGCGCCAGTAGCAGCGCAGCTCATAGTCTCCGTCCTGCACGGCGGTCAGCGTGTCCACCACCAGCAGGCAGTCATTGCGCAGCCATAGGAGCGCGCGCTGCCAGTCGCAGCCGTTGTAGCCCGGCAGCGTCGTCTGGGTGAAGGCCCCGCCCTCGAACTCAAGCGTCTGATCCAGGCGCGCGGTGACCGGCACCGTCCCGTGCTGCCCGTCGCGGATGACCATGACGGTGTTGTGCTCCGCCGGCGCGCGCTCGATGTAGTCGTTGTCCACCAGGAACAGACGGCCCTGCGCCTGGTACTGGCTGATGGCATTGGCGTCGGGATGGCCATGCTGCCCGGCCCCGAAGCCCTGCAGCAGTAGATAGTCGTCGGTCGGCTCCCAGCCCCCGCGCAGCGAGAGCTTGTCAAAGCCCTGCTCGGGGGGGACGGTGGGGATCGCCGGCGGCGGCGGGTAGGCGTGGAAGTGCGGCAGGCCCGCCCACTTGTGGATCAGCGGGTCCATCGGCAGCACGAACAGGCCGACGTGCCTGGCGGGCGGCTCCGCCGGCAACGTGCGGGTGAAAATGTCCTCCTGTGTCGCTTGCGGATCGTGCCGCTCGGCGAGCCACTTGTAGCCCGGGTCGCGATGGAACTCCGCCGCCCGCAGCAGAATGCTCCCGGCGCCGGTGCGGGTGGGATGGTAGCCACCGCAGTCGCCGAAGGGGACCAGCTCGAAGGCGTTGTTCTGGATCACCGCGGCGAGATCGGCGTAGCGCGTCATCTTCTCCGAGGCTGCGTAGGACGTATCACCTAAGGCCAGGGATACACGCAGCAGGTGGTTCCCCACCAGCCAGCTATAGCCCGCGCCGCCCTCGTCGTACGATCGTCCGGCTCTCGCAGCGCGCGCGAACACCTTCATGCTCTTGGCCAGCCACGGGCCCAGCTCCGGCAGGGCGTAGCCGTGCCGCCGCAGGTACATGCACGAGAAGAACAGCCCGGTCGCGGGGAAGGTGTGGTGGTTGAAGATCTGGTGCTCCTCGTCGAGAATGCGCCACTTCTGGTAGGTGATCGAGTCGTGGCAATACTGGGCGCAGGCGGCGAGGAAGTTCGTGGCCATCAGGCGTTCCTCGTCGGTGAAGAACGGCAGCTCCTCAAGCGCATCCCAGCTCAGCGCCAGGCGGTCGGTCCAGAAGTCCACGGCGCACATCTTGACGAAGGTCAGCGGCACGGCCCCGGTCGCGTACGGGATGAGCGCCTCGATGAACGCCCGCGCCCAGCGCTCCTCGCCACTGGTGGCAGCGAGCTCGAGCGGGTGCAGCAGGAGCGGGTGACCCGTCGTCGAGGCATCCAGGGCTTTCAGTTGCGGCAGCCACTCCGCCGGGTCGGGGGTCTCTATCGCCGGCTCGCGTAGGTGCAGCGGCCCCGGCACCTGCCATGTCCCGCCCACCTGCTCGACGGCCTGCAGCAGCCGCTCGGCGCTCGCCCGGCACGCCTCGGGCGTGTAGCCCAGCGCACACACGACGTTGTTCCCATCACCGTATGGGTTGTGGATCGAGCGGACACGCAGGCCCTCGCTCGGGTAGTCACTGTTGTTCAGGAAGCCCAGGTAGTGGAGCGACCGCAGCAGCATGTTGTTCCCCGCATGGCCCACAGCGATGACCGGGGCGCCAAACCCGTCAGGGTTGAACTCGTCGGACTCATCTACGCGGTCTAGCTCGTCCCCGATCAGCTCCGCCAGCTTCTGCCGCAGGTCCTGCGCGATAGTGGCGAAGTGCCCCGTGTCCGGAGCCACGATCGCGCCCACGCGCTCGGGGGTGGTGAGCCGGGTTGACTGATGCAGTGGGGCCAGTTGGGTAATGCGGTCGGGATTGACTTGCAGCTCGATCATTGCGCCCTTATCGGTCATGGTTTCTCCTTAGCGGTTGGTACAGTCGGCAGCGGCATTTCGACAGCGAGGGCCGGGGGCCTCCCCGGACCTCCACACTGCGCCCGCCGCTCACGGCGCCACGACCTGCACGCGCACCCGCGCGGCCGCGGTGGGCGCCTCGTCGTCGGTATAGCGGAAGATGAAGAAGCGGTCGGGAGAGAGCGTTGGGTACGCGCCCCGGACGCGATCCGTTACGTCGAGGCCGCCGGCCGGGATGTCCTCGCGCTCCACCCGCAGCGGCCCATACCAGACTCGCCCCTGGCTCTTGAACCGATACAGGAACACCGCCTGCAGGGCATCGGCCTCCGCCGGCGCCTGCAGGCTCGCGCTCACCTCACGCCACTCGGTGGCGAAGGCATTGACGAGCACTGACACGTCGCGGGTCTCACCGTGCGCCACGAACCGCATGACGACGAGGCTCTGCCCGTCGGTGGCGCACTTGCCCGCTACCGTGACCTTCAGGGGCAGACCCGGCCTGACCGCCTGGCGCACGGGGACGTTGGCCACCATGTAGCCGGCATCGAAGCCGCGGAAGCCGGTGGGGTCCTGCGGATCGGCACGCGCCGGGCCGCGGTCATCGACCAGCGGGCGCGTCGTGAGGCGCGCGCCTCGCTGCGGGTCCAGCGTCAGCTTCATCGCCGGCTCCAGCGTGCCCTCATAGCTCACTACTGTGGTGCCCGTGCCGACCGCCGGGTGGCGCACCGAACTGCCCAGCGTCTCGATGACGATCCGGGGTTGCACCGACTGCGTCAGCCGAAAGGGGGCTTCCAGCCACTCGGTCCCCGCGACACCGGTCTCGTGCACCTGCCCGCACGGCGTGGTTGTCTCGCCCGCGAACTCGACACGGTCTTCGGGTTTGCCGGCGACGGCCGGGATGAA
>CAZIWQ010000695.1:3338-4430 GCA_964542355.1 uncultured Armatimonadia bacterium | reverse complement strand
GGTAGCCCCCCTGGACGGCTGCGACCGGGACGGTCGCGGTCCCAGGGAACGGCACAGCCAACGGCGCGACCGCAACGGACGTCTGCCGTTCCCTGGGAACGGCTCGGCCACGTCAGAGTCTCGCAGGAGGCTAGCCCGGTGGCGCCGGGAGCGTGAACGTGAAGGTCGTGCCCTCACCCAGGCGTGAGCTGACGTCGATCGTGCCGTCGCAGCCCTCCACCACCTGTCGGGCCAGGCGCAGCCCCACTCCCAGCCCGGGGACCTGCCCGGTGACATGCTCCTCCACCTGGATGAACCCTTCGAAGATACGATCATAGTACTCGTGGGGGATGCCCGGACCGTTGTCGGTCACGGTGAACCGGAGCTGCTCGGGCCCACTGCGCACGGCCGTCAGGGCGACGCGCACTGGCTCCTTGTCGCCGAACTTGACCGCGTTGTCCACCAACTCGTCGAGGACGAACTCCAGGTGCTCACTCGTGCAGTCGGCGAACGCGGCCTCCGGGGCGACCTCCATTACCCATTCCAGTTGGCTGTCCGGATAGCGCTCGCGCACCCGTTCCACAGCAACCGCGGCGACGGCGGCCACGTCGGTGCTGCGCAGCTCATTGGCGAGCTGCCAGGTGCTCAGCGCCTGGAAGTCGAGCAGCTTCTGCACGATGTGGGTCAGTTGCTCGACCTCCCGCTCGCAGACCGTGGCAAGATGCGGCCACTGCCGCGCCAGCTCCGTCGGGGGCATGTGGCGGGCCAGCGCCAGGTAGCCGCCGAGGATCGCCAGCGGCGTCCGCAGCTTGTGCGGCACGGTGGTCATGAAGCTGGCCTGCACGTGTCGCGCGAGCCGTTCATCCGTGACATCGCGCAGCATCAGCACGGTGCCGGCCAGATTGCCCGTACCGTCCAACAGCCGGGTCAGGCGGGCGTCGATGTACAGCGGCGGATGGGTGTCGGCGCGGCATACCTCAAACGCCGTGACGGATTCCGCCGCGGTCCGGAGGTCGGGGAGCGCGATCGAGGGTGCGAACGGACGGAGCACCTCATCCAGCGCCAGCCCCCGCCAGCCCTCTGGAGCGAGGTTCAGCAGCAGGCAGGCAGCGC
>CAZIWQ010000695.1:437-3328 GCA_964542355.1 uncultured Armatimonadia bacterium | reverse complement strand
AGTCGCCCCCGGTCACCACAATGCCATCACTCATCTGCGATACGGCAGCATCGAAGCGCTCGCGCTCGGTCAACAGCGCCCGGTAGTAGCTGGTGCGCTGTCGCTCGATGGCATAGCGGATCGAGCGGACCAACAGACTGGCGCTGACCTGCCCCTTGACGAGGTAGTCCTGGGCGCCCCCATGTACCGCACGGGTGGCCACCGTCTCGTCGTCGAGGCCGGTGAGGACCACGACGGGCAGCTCCGGCAGGGCGTCATGGAGCTGCTGGAAGGTCTCCAGACCGCGGCTGTCAGGCAGCGAGAGGTCAAGCAACACCACATCGTAGCTCTGCCCGGCGGCACTCGTCAGGGCCTCGGCCAGCCGCGTGACATGGACCAGGTCGAACTGGTCCGAGGCGACCTCGTCGAGCATATCACGCAGCAGGAACGCATCGTCCGGATCATCCTCCACTAGCAGCACGCGAATCGGGGTCTCGGTCACCAGTACCTCCTCGCCAGCATGTACCCATGGGCGCTGCGGGCCGCCGCTGTTCTCAAGCCGTCCTGTCGGCACCGCACGCACCGCGCCTCCAGGCCCGTGTCATCCTGAGGAGCGCATGTGGCTTCGGAGAAGCCACAGCGACGAAGGATCACATTCCGCCTGCAAGCGCCTTCGGCTGATGCTGATCCTTCGCCCGAAGACCGCTGCGCGGTCTGGGCTCAGGATGACAGATGCGCCGGGTCACGCGGGAAGCAGCGGCGTCGCGCCCGTGGGCCTACGGCTCAGCGGGTGGTGCGGCGCACCCGTCGTCCCCCGGCGGCAGCTCGACGATCTCGAGCCAGTACTTGCCCAGCGTCTTTACCATGTCGAGCAGGGCATCAAACGTGACTGGCTTGGTGATGTACGAATTGACGCCCAGGTCGTACGAGCGGCAGATGTCCTCCTCGGCCTGGGAAGTGGTGATCACGACAACCGGGATGCGGTGTAACGCGGGGTCGGCCTTGATCTCGGCCAACGCCTCGCGGCCGTTCTTGCGCGGCATGTTGAGGTCGAGCAGCACCAGCCCCGGCCGCGGCGCCGCACCGGGGGCCGCATAGCTGCCCTCGCGCCGCAGGTATGCCATCAGTTGCTCCCCGTCGTGGACGAAGCGCAGGTCGTTGCCGAGGCGGCTCTCCGTCAGGGCCTCGCGGATCAGCATGCAGTCCTCGTGATCGTCGTCCGCGACCAGCAGCGTGATCGGCTCGATCGAGCTGTTCACGAGCTCAGTCCTCCTTGTGCCTGCGTGACAGGCAGCGTGATGGTGAAGGTGGCGCCGCCTCCCGGCTCACTCGCGGCGGCGATGGCCCCCCCGTGGCGCTCGACGATCTTGCGGCAGATCGCCAGCCCGATGCCGGTCCCGGCGTACTCCTCGCGGCTGTGGAGGCGCTCAAACACGCGGAAGATGCGGTCGGTGTGCTTCTCCTCGAACCCGATGCCATTGTCCCGGATGCACAACTCCACCCACTCCGCCGCCGGCTCCACTGGGCCCTCGCCGGGCGGCAGCGGCCGCGCCGCCACCGTGATCACCGGGGCCACCCCTTCCTGCCGGAACTTGAGGGCATTGCTGAGCAGGTTCTGAAACAGTTGCTGCATCTGCAGCGCATCGGCAGCGATCGTGGGGAGCGGCCCCACCTCCACGGTGGCGCCGGCCTCCCCGATGGCGACCTCCAGGTCTGACAGGACGCCCTGCATGACCTCGGCGAGACTGACTGCCGCGAACGGGCGGGCCCGGGTGGTCACGCGCGAGTACGCAAGCAGATCGTTGATCAGCGCTGACATGCGCCGAGCGGCGCTCTGCATCCGCTGGAGGTACTCGCGCCCCTGGTCGTCGAGTGCCGCACCGCACTTGCTCTCCAGGCGGTCACCGAAGGCGAGGATCTTGCGCAGGGGCTCCTGGAGGTCGTGGGAGGCCACGTACGCGAATTGCTCAAGCTGGGCGTTGGAGCGCGCCAGCTCGTCGTGGGCCCGGTGCAGCTCGGCCTCGGCCCGCTGCCGCTCACGGTTCTCCTGCTCCAGAAGCTTGCTGTAGTGCAGGGTCTCGGGGTAGGAGGCGAGGGCTTCCTTGACTAGCGCGCGATAGGGGAGGTGCGTGTCCTCCACCCCCAGCCACGGGAGCGGCGGGATCAACTCGGGGCTGGTCCACAGGATCTCGAACTGGCCGTCGGTGCGCAGGCGGCCGACGTGGGCATGTTTGGACACATGGTGGTTGCCCTCGATCGCCATCAGACCGGCAGGGCCGTCGAACTCACATCCCACGACACTGTTCCGGACGCGGTCCGGTTCGACGCTCCCGGCCGCTTCCGCCGCCAGCCGCCACAGGTGCACCTGACAGTAGGCCATGACCAGGGGGTCGGAACAGACCCGGTTGGGACCGTAGCGCTCGCGGAACGCCGCCACGAACCGGCGGTTCGCCGGGAGCTGCAGACTCTGGAAGTAGCTCCAGCACGCCAGGTGTCCCGCCGCCGCCTCCGCGATCGATTGCAGCTCCGTCTCCGCGACACTGACGGCCAGCACCGGTGCCCCCGCGCCCGGCCCACATGCCGCGTGGTACTGCTGATAGAAGGCGAGGTTGCTGTCACCGTTGAGTGTGTTGAGGACGACATCCGGCGCCAGTCGCCGGATGTCGTCGATGATGGAGCCGAAGTCCTGCTCGCCCAGTGGCACGTAGCGTGTGGCGGCGATGGTGGCGGCGTGGGTGCGGCCCTCGACCAGCGACCGCACCAGCCGGTTCGCCGTGCGGGGGAAGACGTAGTCGGAGCCGACGAAGAAGAAGCGCGAGCCGAGCTGGGCGAGGATCCAGTCGACGGCCGGCCCAATCTGCTGGTTCAGACAACTGCCGCTGTAGACGATGGCGGGGGATTCCTCGAGCCCC
>CAZIWQ010000695.1:0-427 GCA_964542355.1 uncultured Armatimonadia bacterium | reverse complement strand
ACTGCACGGGGTACCACAGCAGGCCGTGCGCGGCCTCGACGACCGGCTTGACAGCCTTGCGGGCGGCGGAGGTCCAGCAGCCGAAGAGCGCGGCGACGCCGGTTGCGAGCAGCTCGCCGGCCTGCTCGGCGAACACATGGGGCAGTGAGCAGCCATCAGCGACCACCGGCTCCAGCATCGTCCCGAGGACGCCGCCGGCCTGGTTGATCTCATCAATCGCCATCAGCTCCGCGTCAAGCAACGGAGGTTCGCTGACGGCCATGGTCCCGGACAGTGAGTGCAAGAGACCAAGCTTCGTCGTGTGCGCCGCAGTGCCGGCTGGCATGGCAGCCCTCCACGGCCCGCGTCAGGCATTCCCCCCCGAGGGTTCTATTCGCCCGTGACCCGGCCTCGGCCTGCCGGGTGCGCAACAATGGCCGGAGGGGAT
>CAZIWQ010000694.1:0-4433 GCA_964542355.1 uncultured Armatimonadia bacterium | reverse complement strand
CGGCGCGCACGCGGCGACGCAACTCACCGCAACGCCCTTCATCTATGTCATCGACTACGGTGACAAGCTGATCAAGGACCCCGCCGCCGTGAAGGCCTTCGGCGACCTGCCCCCGGATGTCCTGCACATCGGCAAGGCAGTCCCGGTGACGCACAACTGGGGCCCGATCCCGCTGCTCGCCGGTGAGAACCAGCACACCGGCGGACCCGGCCACACCCTCGACCGCGCGGCCATCCGCCTGCTCTCCCCCGCGGAGCTGGAGCAGAAGATCGCGATGCTCACCATGGCGGTCAAGCGCCTGCACGAGGCCGGCATCCCCCGGGTGCTCCCCTACATCTGCTTCTACTCGATGGCCGGCGACGACGAGACGCGCCAGGGCCTGTGGGCCTTCTACGACCACTGGGACGAGTACGCGCAGTGGATGGGGCCCAGGCCGGCCACCGACCCGAGCGACTGGTGGCTGCGCGATGCCACCGGCCGGCGCATCGACCCCGGCTATGGCTACACCCCGCCGTACTTTGCGCCCCTGCATCGCTACGGCGCCTGCCCCAACAACCCCGGCTGGAATCAGTTCAGCGTGGCGGTGGTCAAGCTCATCGCCGGCTGCGGCTACGACGGCGTGTTCACCGACAACTCGACGACCGGCGGGGACGGGTGCCGGCATTGCCAGGCGGCGTTCGCGAAGTGGGTCGCTGCGGAGCTATCCCCCGACCTCCTGCGGCGGATGTGCGGAGGGACAGACCCGGGCCCGCTGGAGCTGAGCAACCCGCGCCTGGCCCCGGCCCGGGCGCGCTGGCAGACGACGGTGATCCGCGACCGGCTGGCGATGCTGCGAAGCGCCGGGGCCACGGTCAAGCCGGGCTTCCAGGTCTTCCCCAACGTCGGCAGCTATCAGTGGTCGGTGCCGTTCGGCGACGGCTGCGATCTGTACATGTTCGAGAGTACCGAACCGCCGGGCTGTCTGGTGACAGGCGAGCCGCCGGCCCGGCCGGAGGCCCTGATCACGGTGACCGCCGGCGCGGCGACGACCTCGGCCGAGTATGCCTACTCCGCCATCCACGAGGCGACTGCCTCCGAGGTCACCGCGCAGATCAGCTACCCCCGCACGTGCCCGCCGGGTCAGCCCGCCCCGGTCGGCGTGACAGTGCGTTCTGTGGGCAGCAGTGACCTCGACTCCGACTGCCTCGAGGCTCTCGCCCTACGCTTCACCAACCTCGAGACGGGGCAAGCGGAGACGGTGGCCCTGTCCGGTGCGCCCGGAGTGGGCGACCCCAACACTGTGCCGGGCGCCCGCCGCCCGCCGGTCGCGCTGACCGCGCAGTGGACGCCATCCCCTGGCGCCTACGCGGTGGACATCACCTACCGCTACACGGACAAGGAGCATCCGGATATCGCGAACCGGGTGGCGGTGCAGGACCGCTTGACGGCCGCCCTGGCCTATCGCACGAGCCTGCCCGGCCTCGCCTACAGCTTCACCAGCCGGTGCCAGACGGTGGCCCTGATGAATGCCGTGCGGGGCAAGGAGAAGGACGCGGTGGTGGAGCTGGCGCTCGCGGAGGGGGCGGCGGCAGGCGGCCGCCATGCCATCCAGAGCGCGGGGCAGCCGCAGAGCAAGTACGGCCACTTCTTCCGCCGCCACGGTGCCGTCGGCGCCGGCCTGGTCCCGTGGGGGCAGGTGACGCTCTTGTATGCGTACTGGGGCGGCAACCCCGGGCAGATCGGCCGGCAACCCGTCCGGACGATTGCGGATAGCCTCTCGGGCGGTCACGTGCTGTTCCGTGGGCTGCTCGACCGCGACCTCGCGGCGGGTGACCTCTCCCCCGCCCGCGACCGTGCGCTCGTCCTCCCCTGCCGCAACTATGACCTCACCCCGGCCCAGATTGGCTGCCTGCGCGCCTACGTGGCGGCTGGCGGCCGCCTCCTCGTCGAGCAGCCGCAGGCGACGATCAACTATGTCCCGCTCGCCGACGCGCTCCAGCTCGCGGCCGACCAGATCGCGGCCTGGGATTGGCAGCACCCGCCACTGCTCGGGACGGCGTTATGCCCAAGTGAGAGCCGGCTGCAGGGCGTGCGCTTCACCAGCTTCGTCGAGCCGGGGACAAACCCGCGACGCCTCGTGCTCCATGCCGTCAACTACAACGTCAGCGTAGTCGAGGGGAGCGTGGGGGCGGTGACGCCGGTCGCGCCGACCGACCTGCGCGTGCCCGTGCCGGCCGGCTGGCAGCGGGCGCAGGCGGTCGCCTACGACCCGGACCTCGCCGAGCCCACTCCCGTAGCCTGCCAGATCGCCGATGGTGTCGCCCGCCTCAGCCTGCCGCCGTTTCGGATCTACCAACTGGTCGCGCTGACGCGCGACTGAGCCGTGACATCCTCCCGCGAGGAGGCCGCGCCATGCGCTACTCGGCTCTCGTGCTGGCCTCGCTACTGACAGGAGCCGCCATGTCCGCCGAACTCACGCCCCTGGCTGTCTGGCACTTCGACGAGCCGCGCGGCAGCGTCATCTACGACAGCACGGGCGGCGGCTACGACGGGCGGATCAACCGCGCGCGTCGCGTCGCCGGGCTGTTCGGCCAGGCCCTGGAGTTCAACGGCGTGGACGCCTATGCCCAGATCGATAGCCCCGGCGGCATGGCCGAGGGCACTATCGAGGCCTGGGCCAAGCTCACGGCGCAGCCGAGCGGCCAGGTCGGCATCGTGACCTTCGGTGCCGGCGAGCGCAAGCGCAATGATGCCGCGGTCCTCGGCCTCGCACCCGACGCGAAGGGGGCCGCCGCGAAGTGGGGCTTCGGCCTCTGCCCCGACGCCTGGCACAGCGCTCTGACCGACCAGGAGCTGCCGCTGAACCAGTGGCTGCATGTTGTCGGCAGTTGGGGGCCGGCGGGCCTGCAGTTCTACGTGGACGGCAAGCGACTGGCTGCGGACCCGCAGACGAAGCTGCCGCTGCCGAACCACGGCTTCATCCTCATCGGCGCGGGCTCGTGGAAGCAGTACATGAGCTGCCTGGTGGACGAGGTGCGGCTCTACGACCGGCAGCTCCCCGAGGCGGCCGTTGCCGCCCACGCGAACGACCACTCGTACGTGCAGGCCCCGCCGCAGATTGTCGCCCCGGTGGCGGCGGGCCCGCGCAAGACCGTCAATGCCGCGGACTACTACAACCCCGCGTCCCCCAGCAGCGGCCTGCAGGAGGCCATCGACAGCCTGCCACGCCAGGGCGGCATTGTCGAGATCCCGCCGGGCACGTACCTCGTGCAGCGGTCGCTGCGCCTGAAGGGCAACACGACACTGCGCGGGGCCGGGGCGGCGACGATCCTGAGGAAGCTGCCGGAGGTCAACTCGCCGCTGGTGAAGCCCGGCAAGGCCGGTGACACGACCATCGAGGTCAAGGATGCTACGGGTTTCGCCGTCGGCATGGAGCTCGCCGTCATGGACGACCAGATGCGTGGCTGGTACATGACCCACGCGCTCATCCGGAAGATCGAGGGCAATGCGATCACCCTCGACGTGCCGCTCAACCGCGAGGTGGCCCTGGAGCGGAACGCCCTGGCGATCACGTACTTCCCCGGCGTGTGGATTGACCACCAGCACAACTGCGTCATCGAGGGGCTCACGTTCGAGGGCGACATGGACAACCAGCCCAGCGGCTCGGTGACCTGCTTCACGCTGTCGGCGGTGCATCTGTACGCGTGCGACAAGTGCGTCATCCGCGACTGCCGCGTGGTGGGCTGGCCCGGCGACGGCATCGGGGTGCAGAACGGGCGCTTCAACACCGTGACGAGCTGCTTTGTGACCGGCTGTCGCGGGCACGGCTATCATCCCGGCACCAGCATCCGCGACAGTGTATGGACTAGCCTCGTCGGCTACAGCAACGGCTGGGACGGGCTGTACTTCTGCGCCGACTGCCAGGGGGTCACGGTCGCCAACGGTGTCTTCGATGACAACGGCTGGAGCGGCATCGGCGGGCTGGGCGATGGGAACGACAAGTACAGCACCGTCATCGGCAACGTCTGCCGCCGTAACGGGCGGGCGGGAATCACGATCGCCACCAGCGGCTGGAATACCGTCACCGGGAACCTGTGCCTGGATAACAGCCGCTCGGCCCCGGGGCGGCTACCTGGCATCGTCGTGCAGGATGCCACCGACTGCGTCATCACGAACAACCGCTGCATGAACACGGAGGAGCCGGGCACGCAGAAGTGCGGGATTGAGGAGAGCGGCACGAGCGACCGCAACCTGATTGGTGGGAACTACTGCCGTGGCAACCTGCAGCCGGGGGTCGTGACGGTGGGCAAGGCGACGCAGGCGGCGGGGAACATGCAGTAGAATCCCTAAGCCCCATCAAGGCCTTTGTTGTTGGTAACCTGCCGACGTTGGCGTGCGTCGTACCGGCCTCACCCCCCGACCCCGCGGACGCTCCAGGCGCTCCGCGCCTGCGT
>CAZIWQ010000693.1:0-4436 GCA_964542355.1 uncultured Armatimonadia bacterium | reverse complement strand
GTGCAGTTCCGCCTGCCAGGCGAGTTGACCCTGACCTGCGGGAGCGCGAGGCCCGTGCAGTGACGCGGGGCCCGGTTGCGCGTCGCACGTGCCGCCGAGGATTCCCGCCGATGCGGGGCGAAGGCGACGCGGTGCATGTTGTCCGGTAACCGTACCCGGATGACCAGGTAACCCCGGTGCGTTCCGGCCAACACCAGTGTGCTCGGAGGGCCCCCCATGCGACTTCCCATCCCTGCCGCCGTGCTCTTCGTCTTGCTCCTCGCTGCCGGTCTGGGCCAGGCGGCGATTGTCAACCAGGTCGCCAACGGCAGCTTCGAGGTTGCCGCCGACCCTCCCGATCATCCCCTCGGCTTCACCCCGCAGCGGACCGATGCGGTGGTCGGTCAGACGAGCGCGGGCGGACGCATGGCCTGGGAGCAGACCGGCCATTGGGGCAAGCGCTCGCTCTCCATCGCCAACCCCACCGCCGCCGACTTCGGTTTCTGGAACACCACCGTGCCGGTGAAGCCGGCGACCGAGTACGTGCTCTCCGTCTACACCCGCTGCCAGGCGCCGGGCGGGCAGCCGGAGATCGTCGTCTCGCCGCCCGGCAAGAGCTTCAAGGACCCCGGCGGCTATGACTGGTACCTGCCCGTCGCGCTGGATTGGAGCGAGTACCAGCACCCCTACAAGACCCTCCCCAACCAGACGCAGTTGTCGGTCTCGCTGATACTCTACAATCGCGGTGGGCAGAAGGTCTGGTTCGACGACCTGGCCCTTGTCGAGGCGGCGTCACTGCCGGAGCTGACCTCCTCGTGGCCGGAGGCGAACGCGATCCTTACGACCCACGAGGTGGAGTTCGTCTTCCAGCCGGCGCGCGCCGGCGGGGAGTACGTGCTCGAGTATGCGCAAGACCGCGGCTTCAACCGCAGCCCAGTGCAGAGCAAGCCTCTCTCCGGCACCCGCTTGCGGCCCGGGGAGCCCCTGGCGTCAGGCACCTGGTACTGGCATGTGGGGGTGCTCGGCGACGATGGCCGTCCCTACTACACCGCGACGCGCAGCTTCCTGCTCACGAGCGGCCGCAGCGCCTTCACCCGTGCTGATACCGTGCCGCCGGCGGTCTTCCGCCCACGGCCGGCGCCGGACACCACGGTCAGCGGCCCGGATGTCGTCATCACGGCCCGCTTCGCCGACGCAGGCGCGGGCATTGCCATCAAGACCGCACGTCTGCTGCTCGACGGGCAGGACGTCACCGCGACGGCGACGGTGAGCGAGGAGGGGGTTAGCTACCAGCCCCGGGGCCTCACGGCGGGCGTGCACCAGGTCGAGCTCAGCGTCAACGACGACGCCGGCAACGCGAGCAACCTGTGCCACTGGCAGTTCGGCCTCGGCGTTGCAGTGGCGGTGCGCGGCCGGTTCACCACGACAGGCAGCTTCCAGCTCAATGGCCGGCCGCACTTCCCCGTCGGCCTCTACTCCTATTGCCTGAACCCCGGCAGCGGGTCGTTCGATGCGGGCCTACTCTCCCGCGCGGCCGATGCCGGCTTCACCAGTGAGCTGGTTGAGGACACCGGCAGCCAGGCGACGCTGGACGCCTTCGCACAACACGGGATGAAGGTCATGCTACAGACGCGGCAGGGGCTGACGAAGAGCACCGACGAGGCGCAGGCGAAGGCCGCGCTGGTGGACACCGGCCCCGTCCGCTGGCGGAGCCATCCGGGGCTGTTGGGGTACTGGGCGGACGAGCCGGACCGCCTCGGGCCCGAGAAGCTCCAGCGCGGCTACAACGCCATCAAGGCCGCGGATGCCGATCACCCCGCTCTCTGGTGCCTGTGCGACGCATCGCTGTACAAGCAGAACTCCGCCACGGTGGACGGGCTCATGCCCGACATCTACCCGGTCCCGTCCACGCCGATCGCGGTGATCTACACGCAGCTTCAGCGGGCGACATCTGACAGCGGCGGCAAGCCAATCTGGTTCATCCCGCAGGCCTTCGACTGGGCCATCACGAACCACAACAAGGTCACCTCGCCGGGTCGCTGGCGACCCACGGCGGCGGAGCTGCGGGCGATGACATACCTCGGTGTCGTGGCCGGGTCGCGCGGCATCTTCTACTGGGCCAGTGACACCGACGCGATGAACGACATCGTCTGGTATGCCGCGCAGTGGGACGAGACGCTCCGACTGGCAGGTGAACTGCGCTACCTGGGCGACACGCTTGCGGCGGGAACACCGGTACCGGGCGTGAAGGTCGAGTGTAGCGATCCGGACGCGTACTGGGCGAGCTGGTCGACGGGGGGCCGCAACCTGCGGATCGTGGTGAACGCGGCGACCGGGCCGGTCGAGTGCCACGTGATACTGCCGGGCGCCGGCCGAGTGAGCTGCCTGTTCGAGGACCGCGTCCTCAGTGCCGGCAGCGACTTCCGCGACATCTTCCGCCCCCAGGAAGTCCATGTCTACGAGTGGCGCTAGACGAGCGGCCGAAGAGGACACTTCCCCACGATGAACATCGGCGACACCTGGAACGAAGCGGTCGAGTACTCCGACCCGCTCACCGGCCGGCTCGTGCGGCGGCTCACTACCACCGGCGCCATCAACATGACGCCGACCTATCACACGAACTCCGGCTTCACCGCCGACGGCGCCTCCCTGGTGCTGGTGTCCGTGCGGGAGCAAGCGACGTGGGTGCTAGCGGCGGAGGTGGCCAGCGGAGACCTGCGAGCGCTCTGGCGGTCGCCGGGAGTCGGTGACCGCAGCTATCAGCATCGCTGCATGGAACGATCTGGGCCGGGGTGGGAGGGCGGCGGCATCTGCGGCAACCGGCTGTGCCTGGCGCCCCGGTCGGGCCGCGCCGTGTTCGCCTGCGAACGTGCGCTGCGTGTAGTGGACCTGCAGACACTGGAAGAGCACACACTGCTGGAGGACTGCGGGGTTGAGTGGATCTTCGGTGCCCCGGCGGTGGACCCGGAGGAGAGGTGGGTCGCCGTAGCTCTGAGCTCGGCACACCCCCCACTGGTCGCCGGCGAGGCCCTGACGCGGGACTATCGGGAGTATCCGGACCATCGCCTACGCCTCATCCGGGTGGCGCTCGATGGCAGCGGCGTCACCGAGACGCTCTTCGAGCACGAGCATGCGGGGTCGGCCCACTGCGCCTTCTCCCCCGCCGATGCCAGCCTGCTCTACTTCGACCTCGACATGGCGCCGGGCTACTGGTGTGGTGGCGATGGTGTGACCCCGCGCGTGTGGCTGCTGCACCTGGACAGCGGTCTTGCCCATCCGCTGCGGCCGGAGCCTCTGTTCCAGGTCCACACGGCGTGGCTGTGGGACGGCTCGGCGCTGGCCTACCACGGGCAACTGCCCGGCGGAGGCGTCTACCTCGCTCTGACCCGGCCCGGAGGCGAGACGATCTGGGAAGGCCACTACCCCGATGCGAGGGCCTATGGCCATCTCACGCCCGACCGGACGCGCCCGGCACTGGTGCTCGACGGGGACTTCTCTACCGATCTGCTCCAGTGGTTCTACTATGACGCGCCGCCGGCACGCGAGCCCCGGCTGGAGCCGATCTGCATCCATGGCAGCGAATGGGACAGCCTGCAGCCTGGCTCGCAGTACACCCACCCGCACCCGTTGGCCGACCCCACCGGGCAGTGGATCGCCTTCAACTCCGCCCGTCAGGGCCGGCAGGACGTGCTGGTGGTGACCCCATGATCCCAGAAAGGTGTGACTCCATGAGACTGCTAGCGCTCCTACTTGTGTCCTGCGGGGTGACTGTGGGGCTGGCCCAACTCCCGGCCGAGTTCACTCCGCCCGGCCCGAACATTGCCCTGCACAGGCCGTACACGCTGGAGCCCAAACCCAACTACAGCGACTGCTCCGATGACCCCAAGCGGACCATCCTCACCGATGGCGAGTACACGAAGGGGTACTTCTGGGTGCAGAAGACCACGGTCGGCTGGGTGGGCATCCGCCAGGTCGCCTTCACGGTCGACCTGGGACAGATCGAGCCGATCGCCGGGCTCTCCTATAACACCGCCGCCGGGGTTGCGAACGTCGTCTGGCCGGCCAGCATGTCGATCCTGGTCAGCGACGACGGCAAGCTGTGGACCATTGTCGGGGACCTGGTGACGCTATCGAACAAGCGCGGGGCCCCGGCGCCGGCGCCCTACAGCCTGCACCGCTTCGTGACCGGTGAGCTGCAGACCCGGGGCCGCTACATCGCGCTCGTGGTGGACCAGGCCCCCTACACCGTCGTCGATGAGATCGAGGTGTACCGGGGCCAGCCGGCGTGGCTGAGCGTCGCACCGCAGGGCAAGCACGGCACCGGCTCGCCGCTGGAGTTCATGCGCACCAGACAGGTCATCGAGCTGATCCAGGGGCGGATGCGGACCGACCTGGAGGAGGTCGTTGCCGGCATCGACAAGGCGGACCTCGCCGCCGCCGAGAAGGCCGCCCTGCAG
>CAZIWQ010000692.1:0-4438 GCA_964542355.1 uncultured Armatimonadia bacterium | reverse complement strand
AAGCCTACGCACGGAGGGACGACGAGGACGCACGCCAGGAAGACGAGGACACCGACTGAGGCACCGAGTCCCCGTTGGCGTGCGACACACGTCCGGCCTCGTCCCGCGAGCCAGTCCGTCACCGCCGTGCGCCTGGGTCGGGCGCCGCCGCTGCGAGCGGGGCGATGTGCAGCGGAGCCCCACGCAGCCTGGGTACTCCCGTCCATCCCCGAGACAAGCTCGCGGAGGCCCTCCGCGCGCGAGGAGGTCCATCTCGGGGCATCGCCGCGTGCGCGCGACGGCGTCTGCCGCCCCTTACGGGGCTCAGACGGCAGGGGGGGCGCAGCCTCCACCAGCTTCCGCTGGTGGCAAGTTGCGGCCGCCCTCCGGGCTACACGGCACGTCCTGATCCGTGTTGGCTCGGCTCCACGCCCGAGCGCGCGGGGCCTGTCAGACCCACACGAGCGGGCTGACACCGCGGGACCGGTCGCCACTCCCTCTGCCGTGCCCTCCCCCCCCTGGACGGCTGCGACCGGGACGGTCGCGGTCCCAGGGAACGGCCCACCTGACACCCGGGGGCCAGTCTCTCTCTTCTCTCTTCTCCTCTCCGTGTGTATCTCCGTGCGCTCCGTGTCTCCGTGGTTGCCGTTCCCCCCCCTACTTGACCTCGATCCCCCGGATCTCAATCGTGACCCCTTCGGCCGAGGCGGGGTCGAACCGCAGCCCCTTCACACAGCCACCCCAGTATTCGTTCCTGCCCACCTCGAACACATAGCGATGGAACTGGCCGTCGGCGACCGTCTGGAGGCTGATACTGGCCGGCTCGTTGGCGTTGGGCACGGCAACCGTGCTCCAGAACAGTTGCGCGCCGCCCGCCTGGCTGACCCGCATGTCAACCACGACCTGCGTGAACCGGCTGGCCCGCAGTGCGAGTGGTGGGCATGACATCGCCGGGTCGGCGGTGTCGGAGACCATGCGCAGCACCCCGTCCTTGAACTCCTGCTTCGCCAGCCCCATCGAGCCGGTCCACAGCCGCAGGCTGTCCCCCCCCCATGAGGTCCGGGCGCTGGGCGCGCTGACGGGCGCTGCGGCCCGCGCCTCCCGATACCAGGAGTCATACGGCCCCAGGCCGACATCTTCGGGCGCCAGGTCGGTGTGCGGGCCCGGGGACTCCGAGAATACGTCGCGGATCACGTCCAGATACGAGAAGCCATAGCCGCGCGTGGGCTCGATGTAGTGCCCCTCCCCGAACTCGTTCCAGCAGCAGAAGATGGCCGTGGTCTTGCCCACCCCACCACCCGGCTTCGCGTCCATGGCCTTGCGGGCACGCAGGCACAGGTCGCGGAACTTCTCCGGTGTGTTGTCAGACCAGAAGAACGAGGTCTCATTCCACGGCCGCGAATCCCAGCCCATCATGGCCGCGGTGATGTCGGGGAGGAGATTGCAGTCCTGCTTCGCCTTCCAGATCGCTTCCTGCTGGTCGATGAAGCCCTCATAGGGTGCACACACGAAGCTCCCGACGGACTTGAGCTTGGCAGGCGGAACCCAGCCGTTGCCATAGGCGGAGCTGGCGTCCCAGCCCTCGCGGGCCATCTGCTCCAGCATCGACTTGTCGGCTCCCCCGACGCACCCGACGATGTAGAGGCCGCCGAGCCCGCGCTCGCGGCACTTCGCACGCATGGCCTCGAAGGTCGCGCGCACCTTGTCACTGCCCCCCAGGTGTTTGGTGACATTCCCCGGGACCCAGATGTAGAGCAGTGGCTTACCGTCGACCTTGAGATACGAGGGGTTGGTGAAGTAGTTGTCGAGCCAGAACGGCAGGACGTTGTCCATCAGGTCCTCGGCGGAGCCGACGCCCTTCCCACAGCCGTTCTCCCACATGATCGCGAACTTGATCTGCGGCAGGTAGCGCGCCTTGAGCAGGCCGTCGTGGATGGCATGACCGAGCGACTGCTTCACCGGCCCGTTGAGGTTGGAGCGGTACCAGCAGTAGACCACCCCCGAGATGCCGTGCTCGAGCCAGTATTTGATGTGCCAGTCGGCGACTTCCGGTGTCCCCTCGTCATACCACCCCAGCATCGGCTTGCGCTCGGGGTAGGGCTCGATGGCCTTCCAGCCCGTGTGGGTGCCATGCTTCCACAGCGGGCAGTAGTGGGTCCACACTTCATACTTGCCCATCTTCGCCGGCACTGGCTCAGGCACATAGTCGGCCTTCGGCAGGTTCAGCGCGGGGGCGAAGCGGATGTCCGCGGCTGCGGTCGCGGTGGCGAGCTCCGTCCCGGAAGCCGTCACCTGGAAGCTCCCCGCGACCGGCGTCGGTGCTCGCACGACCCACGACACCTCCTGCTGGCCCTGGTAGCCCAGGCGGGGGACTGTCTGCGTGGCGGAGCCCTGCAGCTCGACGCCCGCGGGCACTCGCAGCGCCACCTGCACGTCCCCGGTGGGGCCGCCGATGTTCGAGAGGCGGGCGGTGATGCGCTCCGGTCGACCGGCTCGCGGCAGCGACGCCTCCGGCACCACCCCCAGAAGCCGCAACTCCCCCTCGGCCCGTAGCTCGTCAGTGACGCGCACGTACTGGATGCGGGCGGCCGTCTCCCCCACCTCGGCGGGGACCACCCCGAGCGTCAGCAGCTTCCCGTCCCACCCCCCGGTCTGCCACGGCTCGAGCACATAGGTGTGCATGGCACCATCGGAGCAGGTCGGGAAGGGGATGCGGCCGGCGCCCTTCGTCGTGATGAACACGATCGTCCCCCGGCTGCCCTGGTCCACCGCCATCCGCAGGCTGAGGTAGTCGCGCCGGCTGACGTCCACGTCCAGATTGTCGTGCAGCACCATCGAGGTCGGAACGGTCGTCCGCGTGACCAGCCCGGCCGGTGAGGCGGCAATCGTCGCCCCCTCGCGCGCGGTCCAGCCGTGCAGTCCCTGCCGGAAGTCGAAGCTGTCGGCGGTGGACAGCGGGGCCACCGGCTTGCCCCCCGCCCCGTACGCCGCAGTGATGACCTCACTCGAGGTGAGCGCGCGCGCGAAGATCTTCACATACTCGATGTCGCCGACGAACCCCTTGCCGAAGCCCGCATCGGTCCCGATCAGGAGCGGGTTCGCGGTCGCCACCGGCGGGCCGCCATGTCGTGTCGCCTGCTGCGGCAGACCGTTGACCCACAGGAGCGATTGCGCCCCGTCCCAGATGGCCACGATGTGGTACCAGGTGTCCAGCGGCAGCTTCGGGGCGCTGACACGCGGCTCCCACGCCTTGTCCAGATTGACGAAGAACGAAAGCCGGCTGGTCTCCACCGGCCAGTCGATGCGCAGCAGGTACTCGTCGTTCTTGAAGACGAGCAGGCGGCCGTCGGTGATGTCGGAGGGCCGGAGCCGGGTCTCGATACTGAACCCGCGCCGCAGGTTGAGGTCCGGTGCCGAGGGCACCTCGATGCGGGTCTTTCCGTCCAGCCGCAGGAACTGCTTACCGTCTTCCGTGACGACCCTCCCGCCCGTCACCGTCGCAGAGTGGCCCTTGCCGGAGAGGTCGGGCACCTGCGGGCCCGCGGTATCGAACCGCCAGTGTCCCACCAGGCCCTGCTGAGCCGCACATCCGCACGCCACGCCGAGAGTGAGCAAGACCACTACAGTCCAGGCTGCCCTGATCATCAGTCCGACCTCCTACTGCCAGCGGGGTTACCGTTCCGGAGGGCCTTTCGTCTGCAACGGGCGGAAGTCCTCTGGCCGTGTGCCGTTCCGCCGGGACGGGATGTGGGCGAGACGGCCGAACTCCCAGGCCGGGGTTCAGGTCATGTCGACCGCCAGCTTCACACACTGCTGGGGGTGCTCGTCGATCAAGCGGTAGGCCGCGACCGCCTCGGCGAGGGGCACGCGTGGCTGCAGGAGACCGTCCACTCGCAGTCTGCCCTGGTCGAGGAGCTGCAGGACCGTGCGCTCCACTCGCGCCGGGTCCCAGCGCGGGTAATCCCGGTACGGAGTGGTCTCCAGGCGCGCGCCGGAGACCATCGTCTGCCGGTTGAAGTGCCACTCCTCTCCCAGGTTCAGAGCCGCCGCCCCGCCGTGGTACCAGGCCACCGTCACGATGATGCCGTTGAAGGAGGTCCCGCGGATGGCGTGGTGCAGGGCCGTGGCGGAGCCACTGGTCTCGAGGGCAATGTCGACGCCCTGCATGTCGGTGGCGGCGCGGACCTCCAGGCCGGCGTCACCGGCGGTGGGGTCGATCACCAGGTAGGCGCCGTAGCGCCGGGCCAGCTCAGCCCGCATCGCCAGCGGCTCGATGGCGATGACGAGGGAGGCGCCGCCCAGCCGGGCCATCTGCAGCGCCATCAGCCCGATGGCTCCCATGCCAAAGACGGCTACGGTCTCGCCCAGCCGCACCTGACCCTCGCGCGCGGCCATCAGGGCGACCAGGCACGGGTCCACGCACACCAGCGCCTCGTCGCCGACGTTGCTCGGAGCCAAG
>CAZIWQ010000691.1:0-4440 GCA_964542355.1 uncultured Armatimonadia bacterium | reverse complement strand
CTACCTCACCGACATCGTCAATGAAGAGACCCTCCGCGCCCATCTCACTCCCTACCGGGCCGTCGTGGTCCCGGAGCAGCGCGTCCTGGCCCCCGAGACCCTCGCCGACCTGACCCGGTTCGTCCAGGAGGGCGGGCTGCTCGTAGTCACCGGCGGCGCCCTGTGTGGGGACGGGCCGCCGGAGGCGGCGGAGGTCAAGGCCCTGCTCGGCCTCACCCGTACGGAACCCCAGGGTGGCGGGAACGTGCGGCTCGACCTCGGGACGGAGAAGCATGCGCTCAGTGGAGCCTGGGGCATCGAGCCCGCGAGCGCGGAGGTCCTGCTCCGCTTCGCCGACGACCGGCCGGCGCTCACCCGCAACGCGGTCGGCAAGGGCACCGTCGCCTACCTGGCGACCAGCGACCTGCGCTACCCCGATGACTCCCTGCTGGCGCTGGTGATGCGCAAGCTGGGGAAGGGCCCTTCCTACTCTGTGGCCGGCACCGGGGCGGCGCCGGTGGTCTGTTCGCTGCGCGGGAGGCCCGGCGCGGTGATCTTGCACGTCACCGACCTGAGCACGCGCGTGAACGGGAAGCTCGCGGACCTCGATGCGAGCGGGTTCACGGAGCCGTTCCCCGGGTTCTCCACCCTGGAGGTCACGTTCCCCGCAGCGAAGGGCCCGGACAGCATGCAGGCCGTTCCCATCGGCACCACGGGGAAGACGACGTATGGCAACGGTGTGCTCGCCGTGCGCCTGAACATGGTGCAGACGCACGCCGCGGCGGTGCTGACCGGTCTCGACGGCGCGACGGGGTTCCTCCCCGCAAGCACCCCCCTGCCGGCGGCCTCCCCGCACCCGCTGGACGAGACGGTGGGTGTCGTGTTCGCCGATGACTTCGAGGCCGCCGTGGTCGGCCAGCGACCGGCGGCGCCGTGGGTGCCGAACACACTGGGTGCGACCACGATCGCCGTCAGCGAGGAGACAGCCGGGCACGGCCGGCGAGCGGTGAAGTTCGTCGATGCGCCCGCCTCAAGCTTCTGGCCCTACCTGCATCGCTCGATCCCGGTCATGCGGCGGGGCACGGCACGGTTGAGCTACGACATGCGCGTCGACGCCGGAGTCCAGTGCTACATGGAGCTGCGTCACGAGGTGAAGGGCGCCGGGCCGGCGATCACCTGCGACGCACAGGGGACCCTCGCTGCCAGCGGCAAGCGGCTGATGACCATCACCCCGGGGACGTGGTTCCATGTGGACGTGACCTTCGAGCTGGGGACCGAGCACCCGGGCTACTCGGTGGCGATCACGGCTCCCGGCCAGGCGCCCCGGACCTTCTCCGGCCTCCCGTACGCCACCGAGTGGTTCTACCGCTGCGATGCCGTCTACTTCGTGGGCTCGGGGGAGAGCCCGGGCAGCTTCTATGTGGACAACGTGAGCCTGGAGCGACTGACGGCGAGGTAGCGGATCGCACGAACCTTATCGTGTGCACAGGGGGCCCTATCGTGAATGCATGGACTTCGGCCGAAGTGCTAGCCGCCACCGAGGTGAGCGCCCTGCACGACCAGGCACTGCGCATCCTGGCGCAGGTCGGGGTTCACGTCGGTCATGAGGCCTTGCTCACCCTCCTGGGCGACATGGGGGCGACGGTCGATCGCGCGGCCCAGACCGTCCGCTTCCCCCGCCCCTGGATGGAGCAGTTCCTCCAGGAGGCAAGCGATGACTATGATGATGATGACTCGCTGGTCGTGAGCTGCACGCTCCCCTACGGCAAGCGCCGAGAGTGCTGCGGGGGCATGGAGGCGACTGCGGGCACGTACCCGCAGTTCTTCTGCGACATGGAGGGCCGCTTCACGCCCCACACCCTCGCAACCGTGGCGGACATGACGCGCCTGGCCGATGCGCTACCCAACATCGACCGGTTGGGCGTGATGGGCGTGGCCTCCGACGTACCGGCACTGCTCAGCCCGCTCTACATGCGCCTGCTGGCGTGGAAGCACGCGACGAGCAAGCTCTCGGGATCGGGCGAGATCCGTGACGTCCGACTGATCCCGTATGTCATGGAGCTGGGGCGCATCTTCGCCGGCTCGCGGGGAGAGCCCGAGTGGCGCTATACCTTCGCCGAAGTGGAGTTGCTCAGCCCGCTGCGCTTCGGGGCGGTGGAGGCGGAGATCTTCGTGCGCTTCTGGCAGTCCGGGTTCAAAGCCGGGGTGGGCTTCATGCCCACGGCCGGGGCGTCAACACCAACCACTCTGGCGGCAGCAGTCTCCATCGCGCTTGCGGAATCGCTGTTTGTGAGCGTGCTCTACCGCGCCTGCTATGGCCTGAAGAAGCTGTACCTGCAGTCGAACTGCTCGATCCTGGACATGCGCTGCGGGATGTACCCCTTCGGGCGACCGGAGCGCGCCCTGATCGCCCTGGCGATGGGGCAGATGGCGCGTTGCTACCGCGCCGGTCTGTGGGCCAGTGCCGTGCACTCCGACAGCAAAGGCGTCGACATCGAGGCTGGCTATGCGGCCAGCTTCAATGCCCTCCCTGCGGTGATGGCCGGGACGCTCGGCCTGGAGTGCTATGGGATCGTCTCCGGAGGGGAAGCGTGCTCGCCGCTGCAACTGGTCGTGGACAACGAGTACCTGGGGGCCGTCAAGCGCTTTGTCTCCGGGTTCGAAGTCAACACTGAGACTCTGGCGTGGGACCTGATCGAGGAACAGGGCATTGGCGGTAGCTTCCTCGATACCGACCACACGGTGCGCCACTTCCGCACCGAGCACTGGCAGCCCGTGCTCTTCAGCCGCCAGCCGCTCAACTCGTGGCTGGAGGGAGATCGCAAGCTGGCAGTGGACCTTGCGCGCGACCAGGCCGTGGCGATCCTGGCAGAGCACCACCCGTGCGGGATGGATGAAGCGACTGAGCGCGAGTTGATGGCGGTCGTCCAGCGCGCGGAGCAGGAGCTCCTCGGCTAGACCGGACCGAAGGGCCACTGCCGGCCGGTCCCCCTGCCGAGATGGTTGTGAGTCGCCGGTGCCGCCTTCCGAGCGCGGCGTCGTGGCCTCCGCACGCTTCCCGTCGGGTCCGCCAGTGGGTTTGGGGGGGGCGCAGGTCAGGGTACTCTGGTCCTGGTGCCTGCGCGGAATCGTTCGTCGTCGGCCGCGAACAGGGCGCGTGGGGGTTCGTGCTATCGTCGCCCCGGTCGGCGTCGGCCTCCAGGCTGCGTGTGCCTCCGTCGGCGCGGAAGTCGCCTTCGCACTCGCGTACCAGCGGCTCCTCGTCAGTGTCGTCGCATGGCCCTGCCTTGCCGGGCTGGCAGCGCGTTCGCTCGAAGCTGAGCAGTCCGAGACCAGTGTGCGTAATCCCGATCTACCTGAGGTGTTGCCTGTGCCCAAGCCCAAGCGCCCCGCTGCCCTCCGCCTTCCCTCCCTCGCAGTCTGCCTGGTTGCCGGTGCCATGCTGGGCGTCACTGTTGCCTACGGCGCGGACGTTCCCCGTCTCGACGGCGCCCATTGCTTGCCCAGCGCCGGTGACACCAACGCCGTCTTCAGCTTCACGATTGTCTACCACGGGACCGCCGCTCCGAGCCGCCATGACGTGCACCTGGATGGCTCCGCGTTCGCGATGAAGAATGCGGGCGCGGCCCCCGGCGGCGGCGTGTTCTACGTGTACCAGACGAGGCTCACGGCCGGCATCCACAGGTATCGGTTCCAGTTCCAGGTTGGTGAGCAGACCCTGTACAAGCCCGGCCCGTCGGTCGAGGCGTGCTACACCACCCCGAGCGTCGCGAAGGCGGTGTCGTTCTCGATCTCCGGACGGATCACGGCCAACGGGACGGGTCTGGAGCGGGTGGAGGTTCGCCTGACCAGGCTGGGGAGTCCGGCGGTGACTGTAAGGACCAACAGCGATGGCCGCTACACGGCCACGGGTCTGGCTCCGGGCGTCTGGACGGTGACACCAACAAGGCCGGGCTACCGGACTGCCCCCGCGTCCAGGAAGGCCACTGTGCCGCCGATCACGACGACGTGCGACTTCGTGGCGACGCGCTCCTGAGACCCACCGAGTGCTGTGCCCGGGCATCCGGGCCCCGGCTCCGCTCGGGGGGCTCGGCGCGGTACCTGTCACCGGGAAGCAGCGGCCCCCGTCGCCGTCCGGGTGGCCGTGATCTCACGGCCCCCCCCACCTGCGGGGACTCCCGCCACAGAGCCTCTCGCGAGCGTGCACCCGCCGGGTCTCCACATCATGTGTGCAGGGGGGAACTCCCGCAATGGTCGGAGGCCTCGCCAGTCGAGTTGCCATGCTGGGCGCGGTGGCACTGACGTGCCTTGCGCTATCGACGGACGCCGTCCGCGCCGACGCCGTGGCAGACTGGCGGCAGCACCCGGGCTGGCAGTTGCTGCGTGAGGACAGACCCCTGGCGGCCTGGGAGCGGTTCTCCGAGAGCGTGCCGGGGGTGCACGGGCGCCCGGCGACCGCAG
>CAZIWQ010000690.1:0-4446 GCA_964542355.1 uncultured Armatimonadia bacterium | reverse complement strand
CGGTCGCGCTCGGGGGAGCGCTCCTACCACGGCACGGCCGCCATTCCCTCACCCCCCCCACCACAGAGGCCGCCCCTCTCGGGACGGCCTCTGTACCTCGCCTTGTTCTGCGCCTCAGGACCTCGGCTACTTCTTCCGACGAGAACGCCGATGCGGCCCTTCGCTGCCGGATGGACCGGCCTCATTCCGGGGCAGCCCTTGCGCCTTCTCTGGCCCGGCCTGGGGACCAGGTGGCACCGTGAAGTCGATGCACGCGACTGAGGGCATCCGAAACGACATCACGGTCTTGCCGTCCTCCTGCGTCACAGCGAAGTCCCCGCTCCCGATGATGCTCATCCCGATCAGCACGTCCGCGCCCCTGATCTCCCCTACGCAGACCTCGATGCTCGGAAGCATCACTCTGTTCGGCAGGAACAGACTAACCAGGTAGACCGCTGTCTCCCGCTCTCCACCGGCGGTGGCGATCCGCGCCACCCCGATCGGCCTCAGACCAAGCCGATCGACAACGCCTTGCGTGATGACGGTCCCTGTCGCCCCCGTATCCCAGACCGCCGTCAGCGTCGGCCCCTTCGGGCCCTCTGTCTGTCCTGTGAGGCCCGGACGGTGCTGCTCCATCCACACCTCCGTGAACAGCACTGGTGTGTGCGCAGCATACCGTGCCGTGAAGCACCGGACCTCGCGTCCCGGCCCTCTCACTCCTCACCCTCCTGCCGCGGCGGGGCTTACGCGGTAGCCATGGAACGTCGCCGTATAGCATTCCGGACCTGGCTCGCAGCGCTGGACCAGGAATGTCCCTAGCTCATGCTGCTTCGATGTCTCGTCGACGGCCTCCACGACGGTCTCGTACACACCGCTCACGGCCTCCCCCTCGATCACCACGACCTTGCCGTGGTACTTCGCCACCAGCTCTTCCTGGTGCGCGATGAAGTACTCGAACTCGCGCCGTAGCGGCACCTCACTCACGCTCGTGCACCTCCGGACCAGCCAGCCGAGCCGTTGCGACTGCTGGCTTGCGCGTCCCGTCTCGCGTATTGTACGCCGCCATGGTGCGCGCATCAAGCCGCCACTCGCCCGCCGGTAACCCGGCGGTCAGCAGGGCAAAGCAGCGAGGGTAGCGCTCCGCCGTTGTCGTGCGCGCACGCCTCTGCCCTCCGCCGCGCGGTCGCGCTCGGGGGAGCGCTCCTACCACGGCACGGCCGCCATTCCCTCACCCCTGTCGTTCCCTGCCGTCACCCCATTCCCGGTCGCCGATACGCCGCGAGCATCGCGCCGACGTCCGCGGGGACTGCGCCATCCATCACCTCATAGGCGAGACTCTGCCCGTCGGCACTCTCGTGACGGACACCTGCGTTTCCGCGTTGCTCGATGACCCATGCCACCAGCCGACACAGCGCCGCCCGCAGCCCACCCGGGCATGTCTCATGCGTGTAGCCGGCGGTATACTGCACTCGCAGCGCCCCCCGCCCCGGAAGCCAGCACCCGATCCGTCGAGCCACCAGCCCCGCCGTCGCGTCGACCACGTATTCGTCCTCGGTCACCGCCCGCAGGGCGCCCCCCGCCTCCGTCTCAGTGAGCGCCTCGATGCTGATCACCGGCCAGTGCCGGAGCACAAGCCGGCGCTGCCCGCGCGCGATGTCGTGGTGGTCATCATGCGTCGTGCTCGCCAGCGTGCGCCCACAGTGCTGGTCGGCCAGGCCCTCGGCGAGGGCGATCGCGTCGCCGACCAGCTCATCGCGCCCCTCGGCCTGGGGTACCCAGCGTCTCACATCCGCCTCGCGCAGGAGCGCCATCACGTCTCGCCCTCCTCGGCCTGCGCCGCCCCGCCGCACTCGCCGCCGCCTCCGTCTCCCGGCACCGCCGGCATGTCCTCACGCTGCGGCCTGGTCACCTTCGCGCGCCGTCCGCTGGCGGGCCGGGCTGACTCGCCTCCGGGCCCCTCCCCCTCCACGCGCGCCCACTCACCCGGGAAGTCATGCAGAAGCTGGCGTGCCTTATCGGCACTCACATCGATGGTCTCGCCTTGCCGACAGGTGACCGGCTGACCGCGTCCTTCGTCCCATCCCCGGTAGCCGGCACCCATCAATCGCAACCTGGGCATGTCGACCTCCTCGCTGTCTCATCGCTCGTCGGGCAGGGCCGTGGCCCTGCTGTGGCCGTGGTAGGAGCGGTCCCCTGACCGCGATCCGTGCCGTCGGCCGTCTCCGTTCTGTAGGGCGGGTCCCGCACGGCGGGACCCAGTTGCCGTGCCGTCCTCTGCCGTTCCTCCCCCTCCCCGTGGGGAGGGGGTCGGGGGGTAGGCCGCCGTGCCGTCGGCCGTCGTGATTGCCGTCTGTGGGACGTGGTAGAGGCCCGCGCCCCACAGGACGGCATCACCGGCGGGGTCCCGCTCTGCGGAGATGCCCGCCCCTCGACACGGCACGGCAAACGGCAACGAGCGAGACGCTCGCGGTCCCAGGAACGGCTCGCTACATGGAGCTGCCGACAGGCCGTTGCCCCCCGCCGTTCTCCCACGCTCTCACGTTCCCGTGCTCCCACGCCCCTCCGTGCCGTCCGCTGTTCCCTACAGGTTGTACCCCAGTGCCGTCGTCAGCCCGCTGCCGTGGAGGTGGGCGAAGTCGCCGCGCCACGTGACGACCACCTCGAACGTCCCCTTCTTGATGTCCTTGTCGGTCTCGATGGTGACATCCCGGCGCGTCCCCAGAATCCAGGCCTGCCGGTTGACCAGGTGCAGGACCGTCTGGGTCATGGTCGTGCCGTCGTAGACCCCGCTCGCGTTGAGGTCGGTGCGGATCAGGCCGGAGGGGACTACCGGGGCGCCACCAATCCAGCCCACCTGCCCGGTCACGATCGGGGCCTGGCTGTCGGTGCTGACCGGCAGCCACACGGGGTTGTTCTGCGCATCCTTGAGCAGGATCAGCTTGCCCCAGTAGACCTTGCTCGGCACGATCCACACGAGGTCGGCCGGGTTCTCCGCGTACACGCCCATCGCCGCCGGGATGCTCAGCAGGTTGTCGGCATGGAAGGTGGCGAGATCCTGGTTGGCACCCGCATCGGTGCGCGCCTTCTTGCGCAGCCCGATCCACATCTTGCGCGGGTCCGTGCTCCCCACCGTCGCGGTATCCATGTGCGTCGCCGAGGTGTCCCCATCCAGGATCGCGCGATCCAGCCAGTACGCAATTCCGTACGCCAGCCGCGAGCGGATGTAGGCCGCCGCCGACACCACGCTGTCCTCGTCGAGCTGGTCGGAGTAGTCGCGGTTCGCCTTCATGTCCTCCGCGCTCAGCGCGATGCTGCGCGTGGTCGGCTCGGCGCTCTCGCTCACCGTGGCGTTCTCGCCGCCGGTCGCGCGGTAGACGACAGGCACCCCGGCCCCGCCCGGGAGCGTGATGTTCTTGGCCGTCATGTTCAGGCGGGGGAACAGCGGCGCCACCATCGTGCGCGCATCGATGTCGGTGATGAACTGGCCCGAGAGGACGGTGGGGACCCACTCGGCGCCCCCGGTCGCGGTGTAGGTGTCGAGCGCCTTGGCCAGTGCGCTGTCCTCGAGGCCCCGCTCGGACACGTAGCGCCGGGCCGCGGCGAGCGGATCGCGCGCCAGCTTGCCGATGATGTACAGGTCGTCGGAGATGCTCTGGGCCGCCAGCAGCTCGTCCGTCGCCAGCTCCCGCTCCTTGATGAGCAGCGACTTGCGCAGCGGCCACTCGCCATTGAGCAGCCCACTGCCGCTGTCCGCGCGCGCCATGTTCGCCTCCGCCAGCGCCCGGTCCATCTTCTCCTGCCAGCGGCTCTCGATGTCGGCCACGGCCTTGCCGACCTGGTCGCTGACCTTGCTCTCGATTGCCGCCTGCACCAGCGGGTCGTCCCCCGCGTGGCGCCCGGCGGCGGTGGCCTGATCGTGCTGTCCCTGCCGCAGCCCCTCGCTCACGGCCTGTGCAATCGCCTCGCTCAACTCGTCCCTGGTGATCTCCATGGCTGTCCTCCTGAGAGGGTGCGCCTGCGCACCCGGATAGCGGCTGAGCCGCCTACTGTGTGATCGTCACGACTCGCGTCTGCACACCATCCCCTGCGCTCATGCCCTCGTCGCCGTGCCGTCCGCCGTCTCCGCCGTTACTCCCCGTGGGGAGGGGGCCGGGGGGTAGGCCGCCCCCGCCCTGCCGTTGTAGGGCGGGGACTTGTGCCCCGCCGCCGTCCCCCGGCTGCCCGAGGGCCTCTGCCAGCGCCCCGGCCGCCGCCGTCACGGTCCCGCGATCCTCGGCAGATAGGGCTCTGCCGGCCCCGACGATCTCCGCCAGCACGGCGATGGTGCTCGCCGCGCCGGCGACGATGCGCGCGGATGGGGCTCCGCCGCTCCGTCGCCAGTGGCGTGAGATGTTGGCCAGGGCCTGTGCGGCACCGCTCAGGCGCGCCAGGTCGCGTTGTGCTCGGTCTTCCTCCGCCGCCGTCACG
>CAZIWQ010000689.1:0-4447 GCA_964542355.1 uncultured Armatimonadia bacterium | reverse complement strand
GTCACCAGACCGCGATGGGGCGGCGGAAGGCAACGGCAACGACGCAGGGCAACGGCAGGCGAGCACCGTGGCGGGAGGGGCGCCGTGTGCCCTGCGCGCGGTGGTCGGTAAGCGACGCCCCATCGCGGTCTGGTGACCGCTCCTACCACAGCACAGCACAACACGACAACGGCGACACCGGCGCGGTCCCGCCCTGCGGGATGCGCGCCCTACCGACGGCGGACGGCCGGGATGGCAGGCTGGGAAAGCCTGCCCCACACGGCGGTGCATCGCGCCGTTGCCCAATGCTCCCGCCTCGCGGGACCGCATGCCGCCGTTAGCAGTAACGAAGGGAGCCTCTGATGCTCACGCAACAGACGATTCGCGGATACGCCGCCGGGCTGGCCGCCGGTGAGCCAACACCCGGTGGCGGGAGCGCCGCCGCGCTCGTGGGCGCCCTTGCCGCCGCCCTCGGCGAGATGGCCGGCAACTTCACCGTCGGACGCGCCAGGTTCGCCCGCGTCGACGCCGACGTGCGCCGCATCATCGATAGCCTCGAGCTGCACCGCGAGAAACTGCTTGTCCTGACCGACGCCGATGCGGACGCCTACTCGAGCGTGGGCGCCGCCTACGGCATGGTGCATACCACCGCACCGGAGAAGACGGCTCGGAAGGCCGCCATTGAGCAGGCCCTCAAGGCTGCCGCCCGCGTCCCCCTCGCGGTGACCGAGTCCTGCCTCGCCATCATCGACGAGCTCGCTGAGCTGCGGGAGAAGGGCAACCCGAACCTCGTCTCGGATGTCGCCGTGGCTGCGGAGCTGGCCCTCGGGGCCCTGCGCTGTGCGTGGCTCAATGTCGAGGTCAACCTGGCCGCCATTACGGACGCGGCGTTCGTCGCCACGCACCGTGAGCTGATCGAGGAGCGGCTGGCGCGAGCCGAGCCGGCCGCCCGCGCTGTGTTCGACGCCATCGCCGCCGACATCCGCGCGCGCAGCGGCACGTGAGCCCGCGGCGGCGTGTGCCGCCACACACGGGCCCGTCGTGAGCGACCGTGCCGCCGACCGTCGCGGTGCGGCGCTGGTCCGAAGGGAGCATCCCTGTCATGGACACAACCTATCCTGTTGTGCAGCTCGCCCTCGACTTCATCAACCTCGCTCAGGCCCTGCGCGTGGCGCACGAGGCGGTGGCCGCCGGCCCCCTGTGGCTGGAAGCGGGCACCCCGCTCATCAAGAGCGAAGGCCTCAATGCCGTTCGGGCCCTGCGCAGCGAGTTCCCCGGCGTCACACTCATTGCCGACATGAAGGTGATGGACGCCGGACGTGTCGAGGTGGAGATGGCCGCCACCGCGGGTGCGAGCATCGTTGCGGTCCTGGGGGCGGCGTCGGATGCCACCATCGAGGAGTGCGTGGAGGCGGCCTCGCGCTACAGCGCCCGGATCATGGTCGACCTGGCGGAAGTGGCCGACCCCGTCGCGCGCGCCGTGCGCGCCCAGGAGCTCGGAGCCGGCATCATCGGTGTGCATTGCCCGATCGATGTCCAGATGCGGGGAGGTGACCCGTTCGCGACCCTCGAGCAGGTGGTTGCGGCCGTCAGCATCCCCGTAGCTGTCGCCGGTGGCATCAACTCGGAGACCGCGGCGCGCGCGGTGCAGTCCGGTGCCAGCATCGTCATCGTCGGCGGGGCGATCAACAAGGCCCCGGATGCCACTGCGGCCACGCGCCTGATCCTGCAGGCCGTGCAGAGCGGCGAAGCCGTCGCCAGCGAGCACTACAAGCGCGGCGGGCCCGAGCAGTTGCGCGAGATGTTCGGCCGCGCGAGCGCCGCCAACGTCTCGGACGCGCAGCACCGCAAGGGCTGGTTGCCGGGCATCATGCCGCTGGACACCGCGATGCGCTGTGTCGGCCCGGCCCTCACCGTCTGGACCTACCCCGGCGACTGGAACAAGCCGGTGCAGGCCATCGATCAGGCCACCGCCGGCGATGTGCTGCTCATCGACGTGCGGGGCGAGGGCCCCGCCGTCTGGGGGGAGGAGGCCAGCAAGTCGTGCGTCCGCAAGGGCCTCGCCGGGGTCGTGATCCACGGCGCCGCCCGCGACAGCCGCGAGATCCGCGAGCTGGGCCTGCCGGTGTTCTCCTCGCTCGTCTGCCCGGCCGCCGGCGACCCGAAGGGCCTCGGGATGATCGGCGTCCCGCTCAAGATCGCCGAGACCGTCATCCATCCCGGTGACTGGGTGATTGCCGATGCCGATGGCGTGATCATCGTGCCACAGGAGAAGGCGGTGGAGACCGCCAATCGCTCGCTCGCGGTCGTGGAGCGGGAGGCGCGGGAGAAGTCGGAGATCACGAAGGGCTCCACCCTGGGCCAGCTCGCCGAGCTGGAGAAGTGGGAGCAGAAGCGCTAGCGGGCGACGGCGTCCTGCCGTTGTAGGGCGCGGACTTGTGCCGCGCCGCCGTTTGTGTCCTGCGCTGCAGACGACGAACGGCCGGCAACGGCGGTCGCGGTGCCACCCATCAACCATGTCTACCCCTCGGATCGTCATCATCGGCCCCGGCGCCGTGGGATGTGGGATGGCCGCGCTGCTTAGCGAGCGTGGGGCCGATGTCGCGCTGCTCGACCACCGGCCCGACCGCGCCGCCCTCCTCGCCCGCGAGGGCGTCCGCGTCTCCTTTCAGGGCCGCGAGCTGCACCGGCAGATCCCCGTCGCGGCCGCTGCCGGCGAGCTCGGCCCCGCCGACCTCGCCATCGTGCTGGTCAAGGCCTACGCGACTGAAGATGCGGCGGCACATGCTGCGCCGTGCCTCACACCCCACTGTGCCATTCTCACGCTGCAAAACGGCCTCGGCAACTACGAGGCCATCGCCGCGCACGTGCCCCGCGAGCAGGTACTGGCCGGCACCATCGTCACCGGCTGCGCCACGGAGGGCCCCGGCCGCGTCCGCATCTCCGGGGTCGGCCCAATCGTCCTCGGCTCACCGTTTGGCAACCCCGAGCTCGCGGCCCGCATCGCACAGTTGCTTGGCTGCTACTGGGAGGGCGTCACTCACGAGCCGGGCGTTGAGGCGGCCCTGTGGCGCAAAGTCGTCGTCAACAGCGCCGTCAACCCGCTCACCGCACTCACCGGCCTGCCTAACGGCGCTCTGCTCACGGAGGCGGGGCTGCGGCGGACGGTGGGCCTGATTGCGCGCGAGGTGACTGCGGTGGCGGCGGCGCTGGGCCTGGAGCTGTACCCCGGCGATCCCGCGGGGCCGGTGGCGGCGGTGGAGGCCGTGTGCCGACTGACCGGTGGCAACCTCTCCTCGATGCTGCAGGATCTCGCTGCCGGCCGGCGGACGGAGGTGGATCAGATCTGCGGGGAAGTGGTGCGCCGCGCTGAGGCGCTCGGCCAGGCCGCGCCCCTGTGTCTGGCCATGGCGGCCCTCGTCTCGGCGGCGGAGAAGAGGGAAACCCGCGGCGGACGCGGAACAGGCCCCTCCGGCCTGTCGCGGGCCGAAGCTGCCCCGCTCGATCACAAGTGAGGAACGATCCCGATGCTCATCATTGGCGAGCTGATCAACGGTACGCGCAAGAACCCCAAGCAGGCAATCGCCGACAAGAACGCCGAGTATATCGCCGACCTGGCACAGCGCCAGACGGCCGCCGGCGCCGCGTTCATTGACGTCAACCCCGGCACCACGGGTGAGGCCGAAGTCACCGACATGGAATGGCTGGTGGAAACGGCACAGGCCGTCACCGCGCAACCCCTCAGCTTCGACAGCCCCAATGTGAAGGCCATCGAGGCGGCCTTCGCGGCCTACGCCGGCGATGCAATCCCCATGATCAACTCGATCACGTTCGAGAAGGCAAAGCTCGACAGCCTGCTCGGGATCGTCGCCGACACCGGGGCCAATGTGGTCGCGCTGGCGATGGGCGATGACGGGATGCCATGCATGCCGGGCCAGCGCGAGACAGTGGCGCGCCGGCTCATCGATACGCTCACCGACGCCGGAGTGATGCCGGAGCGCATCTTCGTCGACCCGGTCATTGCCCCGCTGAGCACCGCCCACGAGACCGGGCAGCTCGTGTTCGCGGCGATCCGGGCGATCAAGGAGCACTGCCCCGCATGCCATGTCACGTGCGGGCTGAGCAACATCTCCTTCGGCCTGCCGAGCCGCAAGCTGGTCAACCGGGTGTTTCTGTCGCTGTGCATGATGGCGGGCCTGGATTCGGCGATCATGGATCCGCTGGATGAGCAGATCATGGCCCAGCTCATTGCGGCCGAGACCCTGCTTGGCCTCGACGAGTGGTGCATGGGCTACATCACGGCGAGTCGCGAAGGGAAGCTGGAGGGGTAGGGGAGAGGCACGCCGGTGACGTTCGCCGTGGTAGGAGCGCTCCCCCGAGCGCGACCGTGCGGCGGAAGACGGACGGGACGGCGCACGGCAACGGCGGAGCGCAGCGTGGCGGGAGAGGGCCGCATGGTGCGATGCGT
>CAZIWQ010000688.1:0-4454 GCA_964542355.1 uncultured Armatimonadia bacterium | reverse complement strand
TCGCTCACCTGCCCGACAAGCGGGCAGGGGTCGAACGGCCGGCATGCCCCGCCACGAGCTTTCGCGACAGGCTCTCACGCCCGTGGTGCCCACACTGATCCGATGGCGCCTGCTGTGCCTGGCACGCCCGCCTGGCAGCGACTTCGGCGCTACGCCAGTAGTAGGTTGGGGCACAGGACGGCTTTGACGACATGTCCGAGTGCGACGGCCTCGAGGGCCTGGTTGGCCTCCTCGAGCCCATAGGTGCGGCTGATCACGTCGGTCCACGGGAGCGCGTCGCGGAACCGTGCCAGTACCTGCAGCGAGCGGTACAGATGGGAGAAGTCGATCCCCCAGGTCGCGCGGACATCGAGGTGCTTGCGGTTGAGGTCTTGATGGGGGCTGAAGCTCACCTCACCGGCGTCGGTGTACTGCCCGACCACCACGTAGACGCCGGCGTCGCGGGTGAGCCGCATGCCCTCCGGGACGGCCTGGGGGTTGCCGGTGGCCTCGATGGTGATGTCGGCGCCGCGGCCGGCGGTGAGTGTGTGGACCGTCGCGAGACGCTCGTCGGCAGTTGTGTCCTCCAGGTTGATGACATGGTCGGCCCCGAGCTTGCGGGCGACGTCGAGGCGGAGGCGGGGCGCCCCGATCACGATCACCTGCTGAGCTCCCGAGAGCCGTGACAGTGCACACGCCATCAGGCCTACCGGCCCGGCCCCCTGGACCACAACGCTGTCACTGAGACCGACCCCGCCGCGCTGCACGGCGTGGAGGGCCGTAGGGAGCGCACAGCCGCCGGCGATGACAAGCTCGGGGGAGACACCCTCCGGCAGGCGGACGATCTTGACGCCCGGCTTGAGGTAGACTTGCTGGCTCCAGCCGCCCAGCAGGCCCTCGTCGGCGCCATAGGTGATGCCATACACCCGGCGGTGAGGGCAGCGGGTTGTTGCCCGGGCGACAAGGCAGAACCAGCAGTGATTGCAGGTCTCGTGCACATCGAGGAACGTGACGAGGTCGCCCTCGCTCAGGGGGTCGCCGAACGCATCGGCCACGGGTCCGTTGAGGGCACTGAGCTCGCCCACGTTGATATGTCCGGGGATCAGCGGGTAGGGGGCACCGGGGAGCCGACCGTGCAGCAGGTGGACATCGGTCCCGCAGACTTCCGAGAACAGGGTCTTGAACCACGCCGCCCCCGGTTCCAGCGGGGGCACGGGGAACTCCCGCACTTCCACCGGCACCCCGGGGGCCGGGATGACAGCCGCGCGAATCGTCATGGCACGCCTCCGTACATTTACACACGCCGGCGGGAGTGTTCCCCGCGCCCACTGCGCTCTCCTCCAAGCCCCAGAATCCGGGCCATGTTGCGGCCGAGGATGAGGCGCTTCGCCTCCAGCGGCAGGCGCGCCCATGCTACCCAGCCAAGCTGTGGAGCCGCGTCCTGCATGACGCAGTCGGTCCCGAACAGCACGCGGTCTGCACCCGCCTCGCGGGCCAGGTACGCGACCATGCCGTAGAGCGGGCACGGGTAGGTGATCTCGGCATAGACATTGGGGTGCCGGCGCACCACGCCCACCACCGCGCGCGCCATCTCCCAGCTCTGGCCGGAATGGGCGCACAGGAAGCTTGCGCCCGGGTACTGCGGAGCCAGGTGGTCGACCTGATCCGGGGTCACGCTGTCTCGCTCGGTGAAGTACATGTGGCATAGCACCGGCCGCCGCTGGCGATCACACAGCGCGAGCAGCGGGCGGTTGCGGGGGTCGGTGAGCGGCACATGGTGCCACTTGGGGTACGGCTTGAACCCGCTGACGAGGCCCGTCGCGAACATGCGCGCCAGCTCGGACGCGATGGTGTCGGGATATGACGGATTGGCGCAGGCGTAGGGGAGGATGCGCCCCGGGTACTTGCGGGCCGCGGCGAGCGCGACCTCGTTGGCCGCCTCGTCGCCGGTGGTGATGCCGCTCCACGTGCTCGGGCACGCGATGTCGATCCCCAGGCGATCCATGGTCCCCACGAGGCCGTCGACGTCATTCGAGGCAATCGCCCACTCCCACACCCCCATGCAGCCCGGGTGGCCGATGTGGGCATGGGCGTCGATGACTAGCTCGTCGGTGAGTGGCTCCCCGGCGCGCACCCGCAGGACGATCGGGTCGCGGCCCAGCTCGGGTGCCGCCCCCGGTTCGGGCCCGAGGGCTGCCGGTTCGGACGAGTAAGGCGCGAGGCGGGGCAGGTCGCCCTGCGCGCCCCGGACTGCACACAGCAGGCGCAGGAGGTTCGTGCCGGCGATGTTCGCCCGGGCCTGCTCGTCAAGCTGCTCGTACACGGCCATCATCCGTGCTGCGCCCGGACAGTGCTCGGGCAGGCCGGTACTGAACAGCAGCCGCTGCGAGCCGAACCGGTCGACGAACCGCTCATAGGCCCGGTGCCCCTGGAAGGCCCAGGTGTCCAGGTACAGGTTCGGGACCGTCCCCAGCAGGGCGTTGACAAGGCGGTCCTGCGACCAGCCCACGCCACATACGACGAGGGGCAGTGCCGGGTGGCGCCGACACAGCGCCACCGCCTCGGAGATCCCGAGCTCGCCGACGTCGACGAAGAGCGGAATGGCGTGCGCCTCGAGCGCACTCAGCAGCGGGCCGCCGATCTCCTCCGATGCCCCATAGCCGTGGCTCCTGGGCAGCCAGCGGGCGCTACGCACGTTGAGGGAGAGCATCTCGGCCACCAGCTCGTCCGGCGGCGCCATCTCGAAGGTGTGGTGTGGCATGACGATCCACTGGGGGATGGATCGCGTCTGTCCGTGGATCTGGGCGATGAGCTGGCGGTTGCCCCAGTCCGGGGAGTAGTCGACCGCGGCGGCGTGGTAGACCAATGCCGCCTGGATCTCGTAGTAGGCGAGGTCGGCGAGGAGGTCCGGCATCCGCCACGGCTCCTCGGCTTCACGCCGGGCGCGCATCCCGAGCTTGCAGTTGGCGTCGAGGAACATCAGCGGGTGCATAGTCACCGGGCCCTCGCGTAGGTCGACCGTCCCGACGCCGCTGCCTTTCGCGCCGTTCCGCCTGCCTGTCATCCTGAGCCCAGACCGCGCAGCGGTCCTCTGGCGAAGGATCAGCATCCGTCGGGGGTGCTTGTGTGCGTAGTGTGATCCTTCGTCGCTGCGGCCTCTGCGAAGCCGCATCCGCTCCTCAGGATGACAGTGACCAGCGGGTGCGCGGCTACCGGGGCCCCCGTGTCGCGTCCGTGCCGGCGGCGACCTGCTGGCGCAGGCGCACCAGCTCCTGCATGACGCCGAAGTCGATCTTCTGTACCGCGCGCCAGTGGACGGTCACGCCGGTGCCGCCGCTGGTGCCTGAACCGTCGTAGTCGAAGGAGGTGGCAAATGGCCCCCAGGCGCTGCGCGGGGTGAGCCGGACGCGGCTCGTGTCCTGGCCGAAGGGCGAGACCGGCGTCCAGTCGATGGTCTGGACGACGGTCGAGAACTTGCGCGTGGTGCCGAAGCTGCCGCCGGTGTTGCTGGAGACAGGCCCGACAGTGCCGGTGTGGGTGACACCGATGCTCCCGCTCGCGGTGAGAGAGCCGACGACGTCCAGATGCAGGCGGGGGGCGGGGGCGCCCCCACCGGCGGGGTCGGTCCACGAGAACAGCAGCGTGAGCTCCGCCGGCGCTCCCGGGTTGGCGGGCGGCGTCACCTCGCCGCTGAGGGAGTAGCTCTGGTGCGCCGTCTTCGGGTCGAGCTCGATGGTCACCTTGGGGTCGAGCGAGACCCCCAGCACCTTCAGCACGGTCAGGCCCTGCTTGACCGCCAGCCCCCAGTCGATCCCGAAGCCGAAGTCATAGTCAACCTCGCCCTGACCGGTCACCTTACCCGCCTCATCGGCGATGAACCAGAAGTCGGACTTCGCCTTCATCTGCATCGCCATGTAGCTGACGTCCGTGAAGTACTCGGCGGCGTAGGTGAGGGAGCCCTCGTAGTAGCCGGTGGGGGAGGGGATCTCCACCGCCCGGACCGGGGACACGATCAGCACGGCCAGGACGGCAATGGGCAACGTGCGCACGTCGCGTTCCTCCTCGCGGCTAGCCGTCTTCAGGCCAGTTGCTCTGCGCCTCGCGAGCGGCCTCGATCGCCTGCATGTCGCCACCCTTGATGACGCGGGTGCCGACCAGCACGGTCGGTGTCACCATGGAGGCCGAGCATCCAAAGCGACCCTTGCTCAACTCTAGCAGTACCTCCTGGGCCGTCTCGTCCTTCGTCACGTCGACGGACTTGTACTCCACACCCGCCTGATCCAGTCGCCCTTCCAGGGCGACACAGCCGCCTCACCCGGGGTTGGAGAACACGACGACGGGAGGGCCGGTTGCGGTCCAGTACACCTGCAGCCGATTGAGCACTGCCATGGTGTCGGCGGGGGACTTGAGCTCGCCCCGGCCCGACGACACTCCGAGGGCGATGGCGAGGGCGATGACGACCAGCACCGCAGGAC
>CAZIWQ010000687.1:0-4460 GCA_964542355.1 uncultured Armatimonadia bacterium | reverse complement strand
AGAGCTTCGTGGAAACGGCCACCGGGCGTGCGCTGGTGAAGCAGGACTACGAGTGGACCAACGGGGACGTAGAGCCCCAGATCGGCAACCCCATCCTGCAGCGCCTGCCATGGAACGAGCTCCCCCCGGGGTGGCACGACGACCTGTCCGCCGGGCGGACTGTCGCCGTGCTCATCTCCGAACTGCCGGAACGCTTCCAGCCGCTGTTCCAGGCCGAGGAGATTCAGTCTCTGCTGCTGGTGCCGATCGAGACCGGGGGGCAACTGTGGGGGTTCATCGGCTTCGATGACTGCCGCTTCCCACGGACATGGAGCCCGGTCGAGCTCGACGTGCTGGCGGTTGCCGCCAGCATCATCGGCGGGGCGCTGCAACGGACGTGGGCCGAGCGGTCGCTCCAGCAGAGCGAGGAACGGGCCCGGGCCATGACGAGCGCTGCCCTCGATGCCATCATCATGATGGGGCCCGAAGGGAGCATCACCTTCTGGAACGACGCCGCGGCGCAGATGTTCGGCTACCCCCGCGAGGAGGCACTGGGGCGCGACCTCCATCGCCTGCTTGCACCCTCGCGGCACGCCGACACCTTCCGTGCGGCGTTCCCCGGTTTCCTGGCCAGCGGCCACGGAGCGGTGATTGGCCGTGTCGTCGCGCACGTCGGCCTGCGTGCGGACGGTTCCGAGTTCCCCCTCGAGCTCTCCGTTGCCCCGGTCCTGCTCGATCAGCAGTGGCATGCCGTCGGGATCATCCGCGACACGACCGAGCGCACGCAGCAGGAGGCGGCACTGCGCCAGGCGACAACTGAGCTCGAGGCCGCCAACACCCGCCTGGAGTTCGCCGTCGCGCGCGCCAAGGAGATGGCACTGGAGGCCGGTGCCGCCAGCGCCGCCAAGAGCCAGTTCCTCGCCAACATGAGCCACGAGATCCGGACCCCGATGAACGGCATCATCGGGATGACCGGGCTCCTGCTCGGGACGACCCTCTCGGCCGAGCAGCAGCAATATGCGCAGGCGATCCACACCAGTGGCGAGAGCCTGCTGTGCATCATCAACGACATCCTGGACTTCTCCAAGATCGAGGCCGGCCGGCTCGAGCTGATGCTATCCGACTTCGACCTCCACGACATGCTCGGCGACGCCGCCGACGCCCTCGCCGTCGACGCCCACGACAAGGGCCTCGAGCTCGTGTGCCTCGTCGAGCCGCACGTCCCCACGCTCCTGCACGGCGACGCCCAGCGACTGCGCCAGATCGTCACCAACCTGGTCGGCAACGCAGTCAAGTTCACCGCCGAGGGGCAGGTCGCGGTTCATGTGAGCCTCGAACGCGAGACGGCGACCACCGTCGATCTGCGCTTCGAGGTGCGCGACACCGGGATTGGCATCCCGCAAAGCAAGATCGGCGAGTTGTTCGCGCCCTTCACCCAGGTCGATGGGTCGGCCACCCGCCGCTTCGGGGGTACCGGCCTTGGGCTGTCCATCTCCCGACACCTCGTCGAGATGATGGGGGGCGCGATCGGCGTCGAGAGCATCGAGGGTGTCGGCTCAACCTTCTGGTTCACTGTCATGCTCACCCGGCAACCGGTGCAGGGCGCGGGCCGCCTGGAGGTTGACGCGCTCGTGTCCGGTTGCCGTGTCCTGGTCGTCGACGACAATGCCACCAACCGCGCAGTCCTCCACGCCGTGCTGGAGGCGTGGGGCTGCGAGCATGAGGAGCTGGCCGACGGGGCCACGGCGCTGGCGCGGATGCGCAGCGCCGCGCTCGCCGGCCGCCGCTTCGAGGTCGCCCTGCTCGACATGGCGATGCCCGGCATGAGCGGCGAGGAGCTTGGGAGCAGGATCAAGGAGGACCCGGCACTGGCCGACACCCGCCTCGTCCTGCTCTCCTCGTTGGGCGAGCCCGGGGGCCGTGACCGCCTCACCGCCATCGGTTTCGCGGCATGCTTGAGCAAGCCGATCCGGCAGCGGAACCTGCACCGTGTGTTGGCCGACCTGCGGCGCGGCGAGACGCCGGCGGAGGCGCGCACAGGCCCGGCACCCGATGTTGCGCCACCGGCGCCCGCCGCGGCCCCGCGCGCCCCCGTCCGCATCCTGGTCGCCGAGGACAACGTCACCAATCAGCAGGTGGCCCTGGGACTGCTGAGCAAGCTCGGCTACGAGGCTGATGCGGTCGCCAGTGGCCGTCAGGCCGTTGCCGCGCTCGAGACGACGCCCTACGCCCTGGTGCTCATGGACTGCCAGATGCCGGACATGGACGGCTACGAGGCGACGCGCTGCATTCGTGACCCGCGGTCGGCGGTCCGGGACCATCAGATCCCCGTGGTTGCCATGACGGCGCATGCCCTCGCGGGCGACCGCCAGCGCTGCCTGCAAGCCGGGATGGACGACTACATCGCCAAGCCGGTCGACCCCCGGCTGCTGGCCGAGACGATCGAGCGGGCCCTGGGGAGTACGCGGGCCGCCGCGCCGCCTGCCACAGCCCCGCCCCCGCCGGCGGCCACCGACCGCCAGGTGTTTGACCGCGAGGCCCTGCTCAACCGCCTGATGGGTGACGAGGAACTGGCGGGCACGATTCTCGCCGGCTTCCTGCAGGATATGCCCCACCAGGCTGAGCTGCTGAGCAGTGCTCTGCAGCGCTCCGACGTGACAGTCGCCCGGCGTGTCGCTCACTCGATCAAGGGCGCAGCCGCCAACGTCGGCGGGATGCGGCTCCGCGACACGGCCCTGGAGCTTGAGCGCGCCGCGGAGCACGGCCACCTCGCACGGGCGACGGGATTGCTCCCGCAACTGGCGCGCGCCCTGGCGCAACTGCAGCAGGCCATCGAGTGCGCCATGCCGGCCGCCGCCGTCGGAGAGGTGGCCGCGGCCGCGCCGAGCCCGGCGCCCGAGCCGGTGGGAGCGGCGCCGGCCCTGCCGCCGGTAGGCTGAGGCCGCCGAGCGTAACCATGGAGGTCCATCGTGACAGTGCTGATCGCCGAAGACGACGTCACCTCGCGCGCCATGCTCGCCGCCGTGCTGGGCAAGTGGGGCTACGACGTAGTTGCCGTCTGCGACGGTGCGCAGGCCTGGGAGACGCTACTTGGGCCCCACCCGCCACACCTGGTGCTCCTCGACTGGATGATGCCGGGCATGGACGGGCCGGAGGTCTGCCGCCGCATCCGGCAGCGAGAGGAGCAGGGGCACGAGCAAGCCGGCTGTACCTACGTCATCCTGCTCACCGCCCGCGATGCCAAGCAGGATGTCGTCTGCGGAATCGAGGCCGGGGCGGACGACTATGTCGTGAAGCCGTTTGACCCGGGCGAGCTGCGCGTTCGCCTGCGTGCCGGGGAGCGGATTGTCGAGCTGCACGACCGCCTCCATGCGGCGCTCGCCAGCATGCGCCACCAGGCCATGACCGATCCGCTAACCTCGGCGCTGAACCGGCGGGCGATCCTCGACCGGCTCGACTCCGAGATGTCACGCACCAGGCGCGGTGGCGCCGGGCTCTGGCTCTCCATCCTTGACCTCGACCACTTCAAGCAGGTCAACGACCAGCACGGCCACCTCGTTGGCGATGCGGTGATCAGCGAGTGTGCCCGCCAGATGGGGGCTGTCATCCGCCGCTACGACCTGCTCGGGCGGTGGGGGGGCGAGGAGTTCCTCATCATTGTGCCCGGCCACGCAGGTGCCACCGCACCGGCAGTGTTCGAGCGGGTGCGCGAGGCAGTGGCCGCCTCGCAGGTCCCGACCGCCGACGGCCCGGTGGGCATCACGGCCAGCCTGGGGGTGGTCGTGTGGGACGGCGAGGAGGGCGTTGAGAGCCTGCTAGCCCGCGCCGACGAAATGCTCTATCGCGCCAAGACGAACGGGCGTAACCGCGTGGAGTGCCAGCCCGCCCCCGCGCTCTTGCCGCCGGCAAGACGTTCCGCCTGAGCACCGCAGCCACGGGCGCAGCGCCGACCTGTGAGGTCGCCGCCCCCGTCGTTCCCGCACCCCACGTCCCACACTCCCAGTCCGGTGGTCGGTGCAGGCCACACCCCAGCCGCACCCCGCTCCGAGGGACTAGCCATCTCCGCGACGAACCACGAGAGCAGCGTCCCTGGAAGAGCGGCCGAATCGCCGTTTTGGGGCCGCGAAGCTACGCCAGAATGGCTCTGGAGGGCACTCGGCCGGCCGCTACGCCTCGGGGGCCGGCCGGATGTGGCCTGTTCGGCCGGACCCCTAGACCGTCCTTCAAGGAGCTGCTGCCTCGTGGCCGCCCACATCGGACGCGTGCTCACGTGCCTCGCAGTGGTGCTCTGCCTGGGTGCCGCCGCCCGCGCCGAGGATCCCCGGCTCGATCTCGCCCTCGCGTTCAGCAGCGATGGCGGCAAGTCGTATACTCCGGACTTCCCGGCGATCCGCGAGCCCCGGGAGCTCATGGTGAAGGTCTCCTGGGCGGTCTCCGGCCCGCCGGTCGAGCGCGATGTGTTCATCATCAACCTGTTCTCC
>CAZIWQ010000686.1:2270-4469 GCA_964542355.1 uncultured Armatimonadia bacterium | reverse complement strand
CGCGTCTGCGGCTCGTTCCTCGCCGCAGTCCCTCGCAGTCCGGCCCCTCCGAACGACGCGCGGCCAAAGCACGGTTGTACTAGCCGCCCTGCGCCGCCTTGCCGTCCTACCCCGGGACGCGTGCGGCCTTCCCCTGCTTGATGTCCTCATCGGCCACCGCCGACTTCTTGAGGATCGTCGCCTGCTTGATCTTGTCGCCGATAGCGATCTTGTCGACCACATCCATCCCCTGCACGCACTCCCCGAAGACGGTGTGCACACCGTCGAGGTGCGCCTGGGGCGAGTGGCAGACGAAGAACTGGCTGCCGCCGGTGTTGGGGGCGGCCGTCTTGGCCATCGACAGGGTCCCACGGACGTGCTTGAGGCCCTTGTCCGCCTCATCCGGGATCGTGAAGCCAGGGCCACCGGAGCCGTCGCCCTTGGGGTCGCCGCCCTGGATCATGAAGTTCGGGATCACGCGATGGAAGGTCAGGCCATCGTAGAACTTGCGGCCGACCAGCTCGAGGAAGCTGCCCACGGTAACGGGGGTCTTGTCGTCGTACAGGTCAAGGTAGATGTTGCCCTTGTCCGTCTCGAGCTTGACCAGCGAGCCCTTGGCCTTGGCCGCGAGCGCGGTCTCGTCCGGTGTCTGCGGGGCGGTCGCCGCGGCCGCGGACTCTGCGTTCCCCGGCGGCTCTTCCGCGTTCTCAGGGCTCTCCGGGGCCTCCATGTTGTTGCTCACTTCCGGTGGCGGCGGCGGGGCCAGGCGCCCCTCCAACTGGACGTCCGGCGCGGGCTTGGGGGCCAGCGACCACGAGTGCAAGGCATACATGGCACCGATCAGGAGTATGAACAGCGCGGCACTTGTCCACAGTCGCGTCTTCTGCATCGACGTCACCTCAGGTCAGACTGGGAGACGGCAGGGGGGGCGGCAAGCGGCACTCTCGGCCGGTGGGTCCCCTGCCGCACGAGCCTGTCGCATGGCTCTCGCAAGAGCAACGTGATTGGCGCAGGAGAAAGTTCCGCAACCGCCCGGGGAGGACCTTCCAGGGAGACGGCAGACGGCTACGGCGGCATGCGGCACGGGGCATGTGGCATCTGGCAACGGCAGGAACGGCCAACGGCTCGTCGTCTGCACCACCGCCCTGCTGATCCCCCACTCCCGGTGTCACGCGCACCTGTCGCGAGATGCTACGCGGGCGGGCCGCCGCGCGGCCCTGGCTCAGCATGGCAGTCACCGGCCATTGCCCCGCTCCGGTCGTTCCCACACCCCACACCCCTGCCGTTCGCTGCCGTTCCGTGGTATACTTACGGGCTACCCTGTATCCAGGCGGCTTCTCTCCTATGGCTGGTGACACAATCCGTATCTACGGCGCCAACGAGCACAATCTCCGGGACGTGAGCCTGGAGCTACCCCGCGACTGCCTCGTGGTGTTCTGCGGCGTCAGCGGGTCCGGCAAGTCGTCGATGGCCTTCGATACAGTCTACGCCGAGGGCCAGCGTCGCTATGTCGAGTCCCTCTCCACCCATGCCCGGCAGGTGCTGGGCGTCATGTCGCGCCCGCAGGTGGATCACATCGACGGCCTGTCGCCCGCGATTGCCATCGATCAGAAGTCGGCCAGCAGCAACCCCCGCTCGACCGTGGCAACCGTGACCGAGATCTACGACTACCTGCGCGTGCTGTACTCGCGCCTGGGACAGCCCTACTGCTTCGAGTGCGGGTTGCCGATCGCCGCCCACACCCCCTCACAGATTGTCGACCGCGTGCTGGCCCTGCCGGAGGGCACGCGGGTGCTGGTGTTGGCGCCGCTGGCGGCGCAGGAGAAGCAGCGCGAGGCGTTGCGCGTGGCCCGGCGGGCCGGCTTCGTCCGCGCCCGCATCGACGGCAAGCAGGTCGATCTGGCCGACGGCGTCGATCTCAAGGGTGACGGCCACCGCATCGAGCTGGTGGTTGACCGCCTGGTCGTCGCCCCCGACCTGCGCTCGCGCCTGGCGGATTCGGTCGAGGTGGCACTGGCCGAGGGCGATGATACGCTTGTGATCGCCGTCATTGACGGCGAGGATCTGGAGTTCTCGACTCGCTTCGCCTGCCCGCGTTGCGGCATCACCTACCCCGAGATGACGCCACAGCGGTTCTCGTTCAACAGCCCGGAGGGGATGTGCCCGGAGTGCGGGGGCCTCGGCGTGCGCGATGAGATCGACCCCGCGCGGTTCGTCGCC
>CAZIWQ010000686.1:0-2260 GCA_964542355.1 uncultured Armatimonadia bacterium | reverse complement strand
CCGCTCGCTGCTCGGGGGCGCCCTCGAGATCTTCGGCGAGGTCAGTACGCCGCATACGCAGCACATCCTGGAAGGGCTGGCGCAGCACTATCGCTTCAGCCTCGACACCCCCTGGCGCGACCTGTCGGAGCCGGCGCGCCACGTGATCCTGTACGGCTCGGGCGAGGAGAAGATCGAGTTCTCCTATGTGACGCGCAGCGGGCGCCAGTATGCCTACGCGAAGCCCTTCGAGGGGCTCATCACCGCCAGTGAGCGGCGCCGGCGCGAGACGCGCTCGCAACGCCAGAAGCAGTACTACGGCAAGTTCTACGCCCCGGCCCCGTGCCCCGCGTGCGGGGGGGCGCGCCTGCGCCCGGAGAGCCTGTCGGTCCGCATTGGCGACCTGACGATTGCCCAGGTCAGCGCCCTGGATGTCGCCGCCTGCATGCAGTTCTTCGAGCGGCTGGACCTGGGCGTCACCGGGGGGGTCGTGGCCGCGGAGCTGCTGAAGGAGGTCAAGGCGCGCCTGTCGTTCATGCATGAGGTCGGAGTCGGCTACCTGACGCTCGACCGCCCGGCCCCCACGCTCTCGGGGGGGGAGGCGCAGCGTATCCGCCTGGCCACCCAGATCGGCTCCGGCCTCGCCGGGGTGCTATACATCCTCGACGAGCCGAGCATCGGCCTCCACCTGCGCGACCATGAGCGGCTGCTGGAGACGCTCATCGAGCTGCGCGACCTCGGTAACACCCTCATCGTCGTCGAGCACGACCCGACAACCATCGAGCGGGCCGACTATGTGGTCGAGTTCGGCCCGGGGGCCGGGGTGCACGGCGGACACGTGACCTATGCGGGGGATGTGGCGGGCCTCAAGGCCAGCAAGCAGGCGCTCACCGGCCGCTACCTCAGTGGCGAGTTGGGGGTGCCGACACCGCGCCGCCGCCGCAAGGGTACCGGGAATGCCCTTGAGGTCCAGCGGGCCACGGCGCACAACCTCAAGGACGTCAACGTCCGTTTCCCGCTCGGCTGCCTGATCGGGGTCACCGGCGTCTCCGGCTCCGGGAAGAGCACGCTGGTGCACGATGTGCTCTACCTGGCCCTGCGGCGCAAGCTGCACAACGCCACCGACCGCCCCGGGCCGCACCACGCGATTGGCGGCATCGGCCACATCGACAAGGTCGTCGACATCGACCAGGACCCGATCGGCCGGACCCCGCGCTCCAACCCGGCCACCTACGCCGGGGTCTTTGCCCACATCCGCGAGCTGTTCGCCACTACGCCCGAGGCGCGGGTGCGGGGCTACAAGCCCGGGCGCTTCAGCTTCAACGTCAAGGGCGGGCGCTGTGAGGCGTGTCAGGGCGATGGGGTGGTCAAGATCGAGATGCAGTTCTTGTCCGATGTCTACGTGCCATGCGAGGAGTGCCGGGGGGCACGCTATGACCGCGAGACGCTCCAGGTCGAGTACAAGGGCAAGAACATCGCCGAGGTACTGGCACTGACGGTGGCCGAGGCGTTGGAGCACTTCTCCGCGGTGCCGTCGCTGGAGCGCATCCTGCGCACGCTGAAGGATGTGGGCCTCGACTACATCGCCCTCGGCCAGCCGGCTACGACGCTCTCGGGCGGCGAGGCCCAGCGGCTGAAGCTGGCACGCGAGCTCTCCAAGGTTGAGACCGGCAATACGCTGTATATCCTCGATGAGCCCACGACCGGCCTGCACTTCGCCGACACCGAGCGCCTGCTGGAGGTGCTCAACCGGCTGGTGGAGGCGGGCAACACGGTGATCGTGATCGAGCACAACCTCGACGTGATCCGCATGGCGGACTGGGTGATTGACCTGGGGCCGGAGGGGGGGGCGGAGGGCGGGTACGTAGTGGCGGCCGGCACGCCCGAGCAGGTCGCCAAGACCGCCGGCTCGCACACGGCCGAGTTCCTGGCCCGCGCGCTGCGCGATGCGCCGAAAGAGCGCTGACCCCGCCCCGGGGGACGCCAACGGCAAACAGGATGGACAGGATGATGCGGCCGACAGGATGACGGCGGGGGATGAGGCGGACATGCCGTCTCCGTTCGCCGTTCGCCGTCTGTAGGGCGGGGGTTCATCCCCCGCCGCCGTTGCCGTTCGCCGTCGCCGTCTGTAAGGCGCGGATCCCGCAGGGCGGGACCGCGCCGGGTGGGCGATCACGGCACGGCGACCCTTCTCCCGCTTCGCGGGCTCAGGGCGGTCCCGCAAGAGGGACCGCGGCGGCCTACCCCCCAACCCCCTCCCCACGGGGAGGGGGAGCAACGG
>CAZIWQ010000685.1:0-4481 GCA_964542355.1 uncultured Armatimonadia bacterium | reverse complement strand
CAGGGCGATCCCGCAAGCGGGATCGCGGCGGCGCGGTACAGGCCCGCGCCCTACAGACGGCGACGGCCAACGGCGGCAGGCTCGAAAGCCTGCCCCACACAACGGCCACGGCAACGACCAACGGCGGCAGGCTCGGAAGCCTGCCCCACACAACGGCAGACGGCACGGAGAACACCCGCGCCCGACAAGAGTGTCGGGCGTACCGGACACGTCGACGGCCTGCCGGCGAGGGCGCGGATGCGCCGGTGTGGAAACCCCTCGAGCGACCCCCGGCGAGCCGCGTACCCTACTCTCCGATCCGCCAACCCGGACACGAAGGAGACCTCCCATGGCATCCGACACCAATGTCGCCGTCGTCACCGGTGGGCACAGCTATGATGTCCCGAACTTCCACCGGCTCTTCCGGTCCCTCACAGACATCGAAGCCACCATCCAGCATCTCGATGACTTCGCCTCCTCCCCCAAGGAGGTGCGCGAGAGCTACGACGCCGTGGTCTTCTACATCATGATGCTCGACGGCCCGACCGACGAGGGGTTGCCGTGGTATGCCGGCAAGCCGCTCACCGCCCTGAGCGAGCTCGGAGAGACCGCGCAAGGGATCGTGGTGCTGCACCATGCGCTGCTGGCGTACCGGCAGTGGCCGGTGTGGGATGATCTCGTCGGCATCGCGCCACGCGGCTCCGGCTACCACTTCGCCCAGACCGTGGAGACGCAGATCGTCGACACCGACCACCCGATCACACGGGGCCTGCAGTCCTGGACGATGGTCGATGAGACCTACACAGTGAATGACACCGGGGCGGACAGCCATTTGCTGCTGACCTACGACCACCCGCTGAGCATGCGCACGATCGCGTGGACGCGCCGGCATGGCAACAGCCGCGTGTTCTGCTATGGGGCGGGGCACGACAACGAGACGTGGCCGGATCCGAACTTCCGCGAGGTCTTGCGGCGGGGCATGCTGTGGTCGGCCGGGCGGTTGTGAGCAGTGGGAGGACACCGGCCCGCAGGCGGACAAGAACACCCCCTGGGCACTCAGTCGATGCTTGAGGAGGTAGCCATGTTCCGCGATCGCTTGACGGTTCTGGTGCTGGTGTTTGCGGCAGCACGAGTGCTGGCTCAGCCGGCGGACGGCCTGCTGCTGCACTTCGCGTGCGACGAGGGCGCCGGTACGGTGGCCGCCGATAGCTCCGGCAACAAGCTCGACGGCCGCGTCAGTGCCGCCTGGGCGCCCTCGCCGGCGGGGCAGGCACTGTCGTTCGGGGGCCAGCCGGCCGGCATCGTGACGGTCGCGCTCCCGGTCGAGAAGCGGCCCGCCAGGGGATCGTGGACCTTCAGTGCGTGGCTCAAGCCGACGCAGTTCACCATTGAGGATCGCCAGAACCAGCGGCGGGTGTTCGCCTGCGGTGTGTACCCTGCGGCCTACCTGGTGATCGACCTGCTGAGCAACGGGCGGCCGAGCTACTACTTCTGCTACAAGACCGAGACCGGTGCCACCGTCTCGGCGGGTGGGACGGCGGCGATCGGCCTCGCTCTCGGCCAATGGGCCCACCTGGCGGTGGTCTGCGACCGTGAGAAGGGGCAGGTCGGCATCTACGTCAACGGCTACAGCCAGGGGACCACTGCACTGCCGGCCGGGTTCGCCGGCGACTTCTCCCCGGGCGGCGAGTTGACTCTGGGGAGTGGCTGGCACAACTACTGGGGTCTGATGGACGAAGTGAGCATCTACCGCCGCGCGCTGCTACGGGCTGAGATCAAGGCCGACTTCGCCCATCTGAAGGACACCTTCGGTGTCACCGAGTCGCCCGCGGCGGTCGCCGCTGAGAAACAGGAGGCGCTCATGGAAGCCTTTGCCCGGACGCACGGATCCTGGGCGGCCGGCGATTTCGCCGCGGTGCGCAGCGCCTGCGCGGCGGTAATGGACTCGGCCGATGCGCCGGCCGGTCTCCGCAGCTACGCACACCTGCGCAGCGCGCAGAGCTATCTGGCCGAGGGGCAGCCGAAGCTGGCCGCTGCCGAGTATGCGAGGATTGCGGCGACGGGGGCTTACCCCGCGGTGCACCGCGCGGAGGCGACAGAGTGCATTGCCGAGCTCGAACGTATGGCCCAGGGCCTCCCGGGCCGCGACCCCGCGGCCTCGCGTACCGTCGTCGCTCGGATCACCGCGTTTGCCACGCAGGTCTTCGTATCGCCACAGGGGGATGACGCGGGGGACGGCACGGCAGCCCACCCGGTGGCCACGCTCACCCGCGCGCGCGACCTGGTGCGCGCCCGGCGGCAGGCCGGGGTTACCGGTGCGGTCGCCGTGAACCTCCTGCCGGGCGAGTACCGCGTTACCGCGCCACTGGCGTTGACTGCCGAGGACTCGGGCACAGCGCAGGCTCCCGTGGTCTATCGCGCGACCCAGCCGGGCAAGGCGGTCCTCTATGGCGGCACACGGCTCACGGGCTTCACAACCGCAGCCGCGCCCGCAATCCTCGCGCGGCTGCCGGAGGAGGCGCGCGGCAAGGTGGTATGTTGCGACCTGCGCGCGCAGGGAGTCACTGACTGGGGCCGATTGGCGGTGCGGGGATTCGGTCAGCCGCCCTCACCACCGACGGCGGAGCTGTTCGTGAACGGCCAGCCGATGACCCTCGCGCGCTGGCCCAACTCCGGCTTCGTCGGCATCCGCAAGCTGGTGGAGCCCGGCTCACGGCAGGACGCGAAGCCGTCCGTCTTCGAGTACCTCGACGACCGCCACGCGCGGTGGACGGGTGCGGAGGAGGCCTGGCTGTTCGGCTACTTCCGGTACCTGTGGGCCGACGCCACGACTAAGGTGTCCCGGATCGACCCGGTGGCGCACACAGTGACCTGCAATGAGGCCTACCACTACGGCCAGCCCGGCATGCACACCGGCCAGGGCATCCAATACTACGCCTTCAACCTGCTGGAGGAGATCGACCAACCGGGGGAGTGGTATCTGGACCGTGCGGCCGGCATACTGTACCTCTACCCCCCGACGGACCTCGCGACGGCAACAGTGGAGCTCGGGATGCTGGCGACACCGATGGTGACGATGGACGCGGTCAGCGGGGTCCGCCTGGAGGGGCTGAGCTTCGACCTGGCGCGCCACAACGGTGTGGTTCTCACAGGCTGCAGCGACTGCCTCATCGCCGGCTGCAGCGTCGGTCGCATGGCCGGGAACGGCATCACCATCCACGGCGGCGCGGGGAACGGCCTCCTCGGCTGCGATGTGCACACGATCGGTCGGCGTGCTACCGAGGTGATCGGGGGCGACCGCGCCACGCTGACGCCGGGCCGGCACTTCGTCGAGAACTGCCGCATCTACAACTTCGGGCGCATCGACCGTACCTACACCCCGGCGATCCAGCTCGAGGGTGTGGGCAACCGGGTGGCCCACAACCTGATGTATGACTGCCCCAGCAGCGTCATGCGCATTGAGGGCAATGACCACGTGATCGAGTACAACCAGGTACACAGCGCCGTGCGCGAATCGGACGACCAGGGCGCGATGGAGCTGTTCGGGAACCCCACCTACCGTGGCGTGGTGTTCCGCTACAACCGCTTCACCAACTGCGGCAAGGCCGGTGTCGGCGCGGCGGTGCATGGCCAGGCGGCGATCCGCCTGGACGACGCGATCAGCGGGATGCTCATCTACGGCAACACGTTCGTGCGCAGTGCAAACGGGAGCTTCGGGGCAGTGCAGATGAACAGCGGCCGCGACAACGTCATCGACAACAACCTCTTCGTGGACTGCAAGCAGGGCGTCAGCGGCGGCTGGTATCCCGGCAACAGCGTGTGGCGTCAGGTTGCGGAGCACAGGCAGCCGGCGAGCTACTTCCTGAGCGGCCTGTACCTGGAGCGCTACCCCGACATCGCAACGATGCTCACCGAACCCGGCATCAACCACGTCTGGCGCAACGTCTGCTACCGGTGCGGCCCCCTCGTGACGGGTAACCGCAGCAATCTGGACCTGATCGAGAACGGCGTGTTCGCCGAGCAGGACCCGGGCTTCGTCGACGCCGCACACGGCGACTACCGCGTCGCGCCGAAGGCCGCGTTGTTTGGCGCGGTCGGGTTCCGGCCCATCCCGCTCGACGAGATCGGCCTGTACGAGGACGTCAACCGCGCCAGTTGGCCGGTGGTGACAACGCCGGTGACGCTGCCGGACTGGCGGCCGCCGGGGCCCGGGTAGGCGTCGTGGCTAGCGCAGCGCGGGTAGGTCCTGACAGCCTGACGCGTGGCGCGTGGCGCGGGGCGCGGGGCGCGGGGCGCGGGGCGCGGGGCGCGTGGCGCCCACTAGATCAACGGAAGGACCAGCGCGGCGGGCAGTCACGTGTGACTGCCCGCCGCGTCGGTTGGCTCTGCCGGATGATCCGCATCCCCGCCGCTACTTGAAGATCGCCCTGTAGAGGTCGGTGTCCCAGCTTACGCCGAGGAACCACTCGTTCTCGCGCTTGTCGTAGAGCGGCAGGTCGGCT
>CAZIWQ010000684.1:0-4489 GCA_964542355.1 uncultured Armatimonadia bacterium | reverse complement strand
CGGCCCGCGGCCATCGGTGACGAAGACGTGCGTCCACTCGCCGCTCACCTGCAGCCGGAAGTCGATCCCGATCTCGCGCTCTCTGCCGGTGGTATCCCCCACGGTTGCGTCGATGCGCTGCCCACCGGCGACCGCGGTGACTGCCGTGCCGGCCACGAACCCGCCGTCGAGGGCGACGGTCGGGGCGGGAGCCGGGAACTCATGTCGCTGCCGGGGCGTCCGGCCGGCCTCCCACACCCCACACGCGGGCATCAGTGTCTCGGCGCTGAGCTGTGACAAGGTGACCGACGAGAGGAGTGCTGCCCAGGCGACAAGCGCGATTGTCATGAGGCTGCTCCTTCGGCGCTGCACTGTGCGGAGCGGGGCGCACGTCTGCTGCCAATGCCGGCCGCTCCTGGCAGCGACGTTCACCGGGGCGGCGGCACCGTCCTCCCCACACGTCCCCGCGGCCGGCGCGCAGGTGTCGGCGCTGTCGTGGTGGAAACGCCCCTCCCGGAAGGCGCACACCGGGCACCGCCACCTCGCCACCAGGCCGCTGCCGTTCTCGCCGCTCCGGGCGGTTGTCATCCTGAGCGACCGTCCCGCAGAGCGGGACAGCGAAGGATCGCCTACCTCAGAAGCCATCTGTCGTCGTGACGAGATCCTTCGTCGCTGCGGCTTCTGGGAAGCCGCACTCGCTCCTCAGGATGACACCGCCGATGAGGCGATGCCGGGCGAGAGCAAGACAGGACAGCGGCGTGACCATGGTTGGGTGTGCGGCGCCACTCATTCGCGACAGGAGGCAGCACCACCATGCCGATCCACCCCGTGATGCCCGGATCGAGTTCTTCCTGGCTGGTCACTCAGGCGGCAGTGATCGCGCTCATCGCCGCGGCCGCGCTCACGCCCGCGGTGCGTGCGGGCGAGGTCATCTCCGTCGCACCGCGGCAATGGCAACTCGGAACCCCGATCGTCACATACTATGCGGGTCCCGCGATGACCGACGCCGTGGCGCAGCAGATGGCCGACGGCGGCTGGAACCTGGTGTGGTGCAATGAGCAGCAGCTTGATGTGGTCGCGAGCCACGGCCTGCGAGCCCAGCTCACCGACGGCCTGCTCACGCCGCAGGCTGTGGAGAAGCCCGAGCTGCGGGCCAAGCTCGACGCCCTCATCGCGCGCGTCAAGCACCACCGAGCCCTGTACGCCTACTACATCATCGACGAGCCGAGCGCGGCGACATTCCCTGCCCTCGGCAAGCTCGTGGCCTATCTGCGCGAGCGCGACCCGGCCCACCTGGCCTATATCAACCTGTTCCCCACCTACGCCACGAACGAGCAACTCGGTACCGCCGGCGACACGGTGACCGCCTACAAGGAGCACCTGCGCCAGTTCCTGACCATTGTCAGGCCGGGGCTCATCAGCTACGACCACTACCACTTCACCGCGAGCGGGGGGGATAATGGGCAATACTTCCTCAACCTGGCGCTGATCCGGCAGGCAGCCCGGGGCGCGGGACTGCCGTTCCTCAACATCGTCCAGGCCTGCACCTGGACCCCCTCGATGCGTGTGCCCAACCGTGAGGAGATGCGCTTCCTCGTCTACACGACCCTGGCCTACGGTGGCCAGGGGATCTCCTACTATGTGTACTGCCATCCCGGGCACACCGGTGCCATCGCCTACGCGGACGGCAGGCCCACGCCGATCTACCACGCCCTCAAGACACTCAACCGCGAGTTCGTGGCGATTGCCTCGCAGCTCCAGCCGCTGCGTTCGCTCGGCGCCTATCACACCGGCATGCTGCCGACAGGCGGCGAGGCGCTCCCGGCGGACGGTGCGTTCCGGATCGACCCGCCGATGGTCCCCCTGTCGTACAAGCCCCCGGAGAAGATGAAGGGTCTCGTGGTGGGCTACTTCGGGGCCGGGGACCGACCGTCCCATGCGGTGGTCGTGAACCTGGACTACACCCAGAAGGTCACGACGACGGTGGTCGGGCCCGGTCCGCTCGCGGTCTTCGAGCCACGGACCGGCAACTGGGAGCCCTCCACACGCGGGGCACGGGCGAACCTGCTGCTGCCGCCGGGAGGCGGGAAGCTCATCCGGGTGCAGCACTGAGCGAGGATGTCGCTGGATGCGAGCCACACCGACCGATCTGTGCGACCACTTCACCGTCAGTCCCATCCGGCGGGCCGCGCTGTGCCTGCTGGCGGCACTTGCGGTCACAACCAATGCGGAGGCGACCATGCAGCGCAGCGAACCGACACCCGAACGCACACGCCTGGTGAACGACCTGGTACGCGTTGACTGGAGCAAGGGCCGGTGGACCGTCCGCTGGCCACAGCAGCGCCGTGCCGGGGTGCGAAGCGCCGCAACGGAGCTGACCGTGGGCGGCAAGCCGCAGCCGGTCACGGCCCCGGGGTGGGAGTGCGAGGCCCGCACGGTCAGGGTGCAGGACGGCCTGGGGAAGGCGGACGCCCTGCGGGCGACATACACCTACGAGGGCCTGCAGGTGGAAGTGACGGCCCGGCTGGTACCCGCTCAGCCCGCGGTCGTGTTTTCCGCCACCATCCGCAATCACACCGCCGCGGCAGTGAGTCTGGGGGCACTCGACGTGGTGGCCTGCGACGAGGTGAGCCTGGGCGCGGCGGGGGATACCCCGCCGGTCGTGTATGTCGACAGTGGCGGGCAGGGCGGCACCCACATGGCCCCCCTCGCCACGGGACAGACGGCTGCCGGCATCCTCGCGGTGCGGAGCCCCGCGCCCGAGCGCGGCCTGGTGTGTGCCTTCGTCTCCTACGAGCACGACAACCGCGTGAGTCTCGCCCCCGGCGAGCAGGGCCTCAGCCTGCGCGCCACCACCACGACACCGGTGCAGGTGGCGCCGGGCGGTGAGCACAGCTATGACCCGCTGCTCATCGATTGCCGCCGGTCACCGCTCGAGGGGCTCGAGGAGTATGCAACCGTCGTCCGGGCCCTCGTGCAGCCGCCGATCCCGGACACGATGCCGATGGGCTGGCTGTCGTGGTATGCCTATCGCCTGGTCATGACGGAGGACCTCGTACTCGCGAACGCACGGGTCGTCGCTCGGCACTTCCACAAGTACGGGGTCAACATGATTCATCCCGACCATGGCTGGCAGTACAAGGACATCTGCGGGCACTGGATCCCCAATGAGAAGTTCGCCCATGGGATGAAGTGGCTCGGCGGGCAGCTCAAGCGAATGGGCATGACGCTGGCCCTGTGGGTGGCACCCACCACCATCTCCGAGTTCGCACCCCTGTATGCCGAGCATCCCGAGGCACTCATGCAGGACGCGCAGGGCAAGCCGCTTGTCATCGGAGAGAAGTGGCACTGGCCCCCCCACGGGAAGACCTACAACGTCGACCCGCTCACCCCCGGCGGCGAGCAGTTCCTGCGTGATTTCGGCAAGCAGATGCGCTCGTACGGGGTGGTGTCGCTGAAGACGGACTTCATCGGTGGCTGGGGCGGCGCCCAGCGGCTCCGCCGCGGCATGCGGATCCTGCGTGAGGCGCTGGGGCCCGACATCATCATCCGGCCGTGCAGCACCGCCCTGAACACCCAGCTCGGAGTGTGCAATGAGATCGGGATCGCCCGCGACATCGGCAACGCCGGCGGCAACTGGCCGCACATGCAGGTCGAGACACTGGAGCTGGCGTCCAAGTGGTTCATGCACGGCAAGTTCTGGCTCAACAACCCCGATGTCCTGATTGTCGGTGACCAGGGGGAGACGCTCGGGGAGGCGCAGGGCCGGGTGACCATGCTTGCCCTGACCGGCGGGGTCGTGTTCCTAGGAGACAAGATGCCCGAACTCGAGCAGCAACCCGAACGGCTGGCGCTCGTCCACCGGTGTCTTCCCTCCTCCGGGCAGCCGGCCCGCCCGATCGATCTCTTCCGCATCGGCGAGCCCGGGCGTGACTACCCCCGCCTGTGGCACCTCCACGCCGTCCGCCCGTGGGGCGAGTGGGAAGTCCTCGGCGTGTTCAACTGGTCGGGCGAAGCGCTCACGGAGACGATCCGTCGCCAGGACCTCGGGCTCGGCACGGGCGAGTATCTGGTGTTCGACTTCTGGGCGGGCAGGTGCCTCGGCCCGCTGGGCCGGCAGCTCAAGGTCGAGGTCGCGCCCGGTTCCGTCACCTGCCTGCGAATCATGCCCCGCCCCGACCGCCCCGCCGTCCTCGGCACAGACATGCACGTAACACAGGGCCTGGTCGACCTCGATCGCGTGCGGTGGGACGGGCGCAGGCTCGAACTCTCCGGCGCGGCCATCCGCGCCCCGCAGGAGCAGGGAACGGTGTTCGTGTCCGTACCGGAGGGCTATACGCTGCGTGAGGGGAGCGCCGGCGAGATGGTCAGTGCGGGCTGCGTGAGGGTGCCGGTTGTGTTCGACGAGGCGCGCGCGCCCTGGTCGGTCAGGTTCCGGCGGCGCTAGCGCCGGCTCGCCGCTTGCTGCCATGCGAAGCGGGACACGACGGCAGGGGGTGGCCGCGAGGGT
>CAZIWQ010000683.1:2354-4522 GCA_964542355.1 uncultured Armatimonadia bacterium | reverse complement strand
CGTGGGCGTCCACGGCGGCCGCCGCAAACGTCTCCGTCACGAGGGCGTCGGTCACCTCGGCGGCGTCAAGCAGGCGCAGCAACGTGTCGACGCGCAGGCGGACGAAGTCGGTGGGCCGCATCGTCCGCAGCTCAGTGCCACTGGCTTTGACACAGAACGTCTCCGGATCCATCCGGGCGGAGGTGTTGCCCTCGCCCAGGATCGCGAAATCGTTGGCGGGGTCGCCCAGAACATGGGACATCTCGACGAGACTGGTCAGTACCGCGGTGGGCATGAGTAGTTCGGGTCTCCTCCGATCAAGGTAGCGAGAGGCGCTTGGCCTGGAATGCGCGGATGGTCGTGTACTGCGGGTCGGCGACGATCTCGGCCCACAGCTCATGGGGCCGCGGACCCGCCTGCCACGGCGCCGTGATGGTCACCATGCCGAAGCCATCGCGCCGCATCGCCTCCGGCGGATCCCAACTCAGGGAGCCGAGGGCCTTGGGGTCCACCCATCGCGCGGCGGGCAGCACGGGGATAGTGTGCGTGGAGCCGATCTGGGTGCCACCGTTGGCCGGGTCGCCGTCCCACAGGCGGACTTTGACATCCCGGGCGTCCATGCCACCTACATTATGCACCGTGGCGCTGATTCGCACAATCCCGCGCGCTTGCGGCCGCCAGTCGGAGAGCGTCAGGTCGGCCTCCGAGAACAGGCCGACCGCCGGCTTCACGAAGTAGCGGTAGCAGCACTCGTTGGCACGCTTGAGCACTGCGCTGTCGCAACTGCTGGTGGAGAAGAAGGCCAGCCCTCGCATCTCGGGCGCCAGGGCCCGGATCGTGCGCACCTGGTCCTCCAGCTCGTCGGCAGTGATGCCGCCGTTGTCAGAGGTGATCGACAAGCCAATGACGGTCTGCTTGATGATCATCATCGCGCGGGCCACGTCGATGCGCTGCTTGAGATACTCGTAGAAGGTATGCTGGTCGTACCAGGCACGGAAGTAATTCTGGTAGACCTCGCACATCACGAGGTCGACCGTATCGCGGAACATGTTGCACTCGAGCGGCGTGAGGGCGGCAAACTGCCAGGTGGCGAGGAACTTGTCGGGCCGGGCCGCGCGCGTCTGCTTCAGCACCTCCCAGAACGCCAACGCGAGCGGCGTCTGCTCGGGGTGCTGGTCCCACATCCCCAGCTCGTCGATGGCGATGCCGTCCCACGGGTCGATCGCCGTGTAGTCCTTGAGGATGCGTGGCCCGAGGGCCGCCATGTCGAGGTCCTTGCGAATCTGCTCGGGCCGCGCGCCGCCCAGATAGCAGACGCCGCCCACGTGCTTGAGCGCCTTCACTCCCCGCGCGTGCAGGGCGCTGATCTCACTGTCGCCCGCGGTGAGGTGGTGGGTGATCCACTCAACCTCCGGCCGTGTCTGCCCATACCAGCAGAAGAACACATCCTGGGCGACGACGGGGAGCAGGAGCCGGGCGACGGCGGAGGTGCCGTTGATCCGGGCGCTGATCCGGTACGCCCCCGGGGCCTTCGGCGACCACTCCACCCCCGGGTTAAACGGATGGGCGCGGTCGGCGGCCGGGAGCGCGCGCCCGATCGGCTTCTCCACCCCGTCCACCTCGACGGCGAACAGCACGCTGTGGTCGCCCTGCGGTGCCTCCCAGTCCGCATAGTGCGCCGCAATCGTTACGGTATCCGTGCAGCACGGGATGCGCTTGGAGACGGAGAGCTGGAGCGAGGGCGCCGCGGCGGCCCCGGCCGCCGCCAGCACGAGTGTCGCGGCCGCGGCGGCGAGGCTGCCCCTCGCTCCGTAGCGGGATCGGCGACACTGCGCAGCTTGCCGGACCCTCGGCCGCACTGCCACCGGTACGTCGATCGCGGCGCACCTGCCGGCCGCAACACGAGCCATGCTCTCACTCCTCAGGTTGTCGCGTGTCAGAGCGGTAACGCACTGCCAACGAGTGGAACCGGCATGGGCCTTCGCCTGCCCAGAGGCCTACGGCACCCGCCCCCCGGGTGACAACGTCGCGCACCCGCAGGACGCGCGCTCCGTCAACCCACACGGTGGCGCGGGGCCCCTGGAGCGTGACCTGGAGCCGATGGAAGACTCTGGCGGTGACGGGGAAGTGCGCCGCGGCCAGCTTGGTCCACTTGGTGTTGGCGAACCGCCACAGGTTCACCCCCCGCT
>CAZIWQ010000683.1:0-2344 GCA_964542355.1 uncultured Armatimonadia bacterium | reverse complement strand
CTCGCCGGTGATGTCGCCGGCAACCCGGGTGCGCAGTTGGATGGCGGGAGCGCCCTTGCGGTCGAACGCCATCTCGGCCACGACCGTGCAGTCCTCCAGCCGCGGGCGGTCAAGGATCGCACAGGCAAAGCCGAGGCCGTCCTGCATCGCGACGACCGCTTTCTCCGGAGCCCCGGCCGGGAGGGAGTTGCCGACGCCACCCGGCACGCGGACCCACTGCCCCGTGGTGGGGAACCGCTCCTCGCGCACCATGCGCCACCCGGCCGGGGGCCAGGCCGAGAAGTCGAACGCCGCGACGACGAACGGCCCCGCGGCCGGCTCCTGCGCTGTCTCGCCGCCCGCGCAGCAGCACGGGGCGGCGAGCACGGTGTCGAGCACCGTGAAGAGACAGCCAAGGACAGTCAGGGCGACAAACCAGCGCATACGCATTCACCTGTCAGATCGCTCCGGCGTGCACTACGGGAAGAACTTCTGCAGCTCCTCCACGAACAGCCAGTGCCCGCGGTCGTCGGGATGGTTGATGGCATTGGCGAGCAGCGTCATGTAGGGCAGCCCCTCGACCCACAGGTGTGCCCAGCGCCGCGAGGCGTCGGCGAGGCCCACCTGGTTCTCCCGGGCGAACTCCTTGAAGAATCCGACCGCCTGCCGGGTCTCGGGAGTGCGCAGGCTCTGGGCCCCCATCATGTCCGGGCGGGTGAAGTGGGGGGTGAGGATGATGACCTCGCCCCCGATCTGGCGGATCCGCGACACGGCCGCGGTGTGGTTCTTAAAGAGCATGTCGCGGGAGAAGCCCATGTCATTCACGAACTCGATCACCACCAGGTCGGGCTTGCGGGCGATCACCTCGTCCTCGAACTTCGGCAGCTTCGAGCCGCTGTTCCAGCCGCCCGTGCCGGCGTTCACACACGTGATGCGCGACTGCGGGTACTTGCCGCGCAGCCAGGTGGTGAAGGCCAGCGGGAACGCGCTCTGCGGGGAGCTGGCATCGCCCCCGCAGGTCACCGAATCGCCCCAGAACACCAGTGTGAAGTCCTTCCCCGCCGTGAGCTTGGCCAGCGACTGGGGGATCAGCGCCGCGTTCCGCTCCAGTTCCCCCTGCGAGGCGGCGGGGAACGGGGGGCCGAGCGGGTAGACCATGTCGGCGGCGAGCGTTGTGCAGTGGTAGGGCAGGTATACGTTGCACAGCGGGCGCGCACGCATGTCCGCCCCGGGGGGCTGGGGCACGGTCAGGTCCTCGGCCCCGGTACGCACCACAACCTTGCCGTCGGAGCGGACCGCGACTGTGTCCAGGCGCATGAGGCTGTAGTCATAGTCCACGTAGACGGTGGCTTCGGCGGGGACGGCGCTGGTCGCGAGACGCCCGATGCGCGCCCAGGTCTTGTCGGCACGCCAGTCGACCCCCTCCTGCAGGCGCTTGCCGTCGGGGCCCGGTTGGGCCTTGATCGCCAGCGAGGCTGGGGCGAGACTGCCCGGCGTGGTCGTGCCGCCGCGGCTGATGCACCCCCGTAGCGGCGTGCCCTGCCCCCACCCCCGTGGCTCCTGGTCGGTGAGCCGCGCGGCCTCGTCGCGGACCCTGACAACACGCGGCGGGGTCAGCTCGAGGACCGTCGCCGCGGACACCCGGACAACTGTGCCGTCGACATCGATCGTCCCCGGGGCGACCGTAAGCCGCATGCCATCGCCGACGGTCACATCGAGGCCTTCGTGCACATAGGGGTTCAGGCGGATGCCGTCTTCCACTTTCTCCGCTCCCATCACGTAATCTACGCTGACATTGTCCCAGTACATGACCGCGCCCCCGAGGCCCGCCTTCTGCCCCTGCTGGAACAGTTGGAGGCGGATCGTGCGCTCGGTGACGTCCTTGCACTCGACGGTAAGCTGCACCCACTTGTCGCGCTCCGCGGTGGTTGCGCTGCCGAGCAGTGACCAGTTCGTGCGGCCAAAGGCCAGGCAGGGGACTGCCCCCTGCTCCTGGGTCGGCACGTAGACCCACGCACTCGCCCGGTAGGACGAGTGGGGCTGCACGGGCAGCTCCACAAACCACACCGCCAGCCCGAACTTGTCCTCCAGCGTCTCCTTGACGGCGTGTGTGCCGTCCTGGGCACGCTCCGTCGATACCTCCGCCTTGCCCCATGTCTGCTGCCAGTGCACACGGCTGGGGCTCTCGAAGGAGTCGGTGAGCAGCACTTCCGCCCGGGCGGCGAGCGGCATGGCGCTGACACACATGAGCGCGCAGACCAGTCGCATCAGCAGTCTCTCCTGTAGTGCCGCGCTAAGGATGATGCCATGGGTCCGGCACGTTGCACAGATCGGTCGGTGCAGAGCCCACGGGTGGGGTCGTTGT
>CAZIWQ010000682.1:0-4529 GCA_964542355.1 uncultured Armatimonadia bacterium | reverse complement strand
CGTGGGACCATGCGGCCCTTGCCGTGCCTCCCACTCCCCTGCCGTCGTCCTGCCCATCCTGCCCATCCTGTTTCCAGCCGCTGTCGTCGGCGTGCCGTCCCCGTGCGTGCCGGTCACCACGGGTCTGTCGGCGGCCCCACGACGCCGCGGAACCCATCCGGCAGGACCGATGCTCCAGCATTCGGTCGCCCTGGGCTGTCGCCGTGGACTTGACGTTTCATGCTGTTGCGGGGTATTGAGTGGTAAATGATGGCGTATCGGGGTGATTGCCGTGGCACATCTCCTCAACGCCGAGCAGGCGGGCGAGTTCCTCGGCCTGCACAAGGACACGGTGAAGCGCAAGGCGCGGGAGGGGGAGATCCCGGCTGCGAAGGTCGGCCGCGGCTGGCGTTTCGACCCTGACGTACTCCGCGAGTGGGTCCGCGCCGGCGGGACCGCGTACGAGCGTCAGGTCGATGAGGGCCTGGCCCTCGAGGTGGCCGAGTCCAGGAAGGCGGTGGCCGAAGGCCGCGAACGCGTGATGGCTCTGGATGATGCCATCGCGGAGTTCGAGCTGTGAGCTACCAGGTCACCATTACGGAGGGGGCCGCGAAGGCGCTTGCCGGCCTCCCCGAGCGTGTTCGCGCCAAACTCCTGGCCTGCATCCGTGCTCTGGGAACCAATCCGGGGCCTGCCGGTATCATGGCCCTGAGAGGCGAGCCACCCGGAACCTACCGCCTGCGCGTCGGCGACTACCGCGTGGGCTACTGGGTCGACGATGGAGCAACGACGGTCCTGGTTCGCTGCGTCGGCGACCGTGCGAGGTTCTACGAACGGCTCAAGCGCAGCGGGCAGTGATCCCGGGATGGCGCCGGGTACGGCGCGCCCGCCGCGGAGCGGCGTGCCATCGAGCCCCGCATGTGCCCGATCAGCCGCCGACTTCGAGCGCTCAGGCCTCGGCGCGCCCGGAGGGAAGAGCGTCTGGCGGCAGAGCCGCCCCTCTGCGAGGCGCTCCAGCGCCTCGACAGAGGGCCAGACGCGTCGCATGGCGAACTCATCTTGGGGTCACCCTCCCTGATGCTCTGGTTGTCACCTCAACACCCAGTTCTCAGTCGAGGGTGACCCTCCTTCGTCAGCCCCCTGCAGTCCCCACTCACCTTGCGGCGTCGCGCCCATCGGCTGAGATGGTCTCGCTGTTCACAATTCCCGCCGCTATAATGGGATGTGGAGGTGGCGAGCGTGAGCATCGAACAGAGGCTCAGTGTCGTGGTCGTGCTGCTCACCGCCCTGCTTGCGAGCGGCATCGGGATGTACCGGTTCCAGGCGCGGGAGGCGGACCTGAGGCGGCTCCGAACCGCGCTAGGAGCGGCGCGGGTGCCGTGGAATGCGCAAGACGAGCTGCCGCTGGGGAACAGGCGCATGAAGACTGTTCTCGTGGCGGGGGCGGGGGACCCCGCGTACGACGGCACCTACTGCGAGGACGGGGCGGGCTACGCCGAGCTCCACAACGGCCGGCCGGTGTACCGGAAGGATGCCAGCCACGTCGTCTACTACACGCATGACAGGCACGGGACGTGGCTCTGGGTGATGAGTGACGCGGTGAGGACGCCACCTGGCCGCTACGCCTACTACTACACGCTCCGGCCGTTCATGGGCCAGTGCGGGGTCTTCCGCGGCACCGCCCCCGCGCCGACGGTGACAGAGGACGGAACCAAGGGCATCGCTTCCCGCAGATGAGCTGTTGGCGTGGCCACTGCACGGTTGCGGTCACGGTCTGGGCGCGGGATGTCAGCCCCGTCGTGTGGGGCTGACGGGGTCCCGCCCGATCGGCGGCCCAGGGGATGCGCGACGGTGCAGGGCGGTACGCCCGACACTCTTGTCGGGCGCGTCCGACGGGCTGGCGCGCCTGACGGTCCGGGCCGGTACGCCCGACACTCCTGTCGGGCGCAAAGAGAAGAGGGCATGACGCCTCCCTCGTGCTCCCCCGCCGGGCTTCGCCCGGCGGGGGAGCACGAGGCAATAAGGGGGAGGGGGGCCGGCGAATCCCCGGGCTGAAGCCCGGGGCTACTCCGCAAGGTGCGGCCGCCACCGTTCGGGGGCGGTGCGGCATGACAACCCCGTTGCGCACCCCCGCTCAATTCACCCAGTCCATCCTCACCGCGATCCCCTCCCGCCAGTCCCCAACCTCCACCCCCGACCGCGTGTAGAACGGCGTCGCCGGGTAGACATCCGACAACAGCTTGCGCGTGGCCTCCGGCCCCCACTTCGCCGCATGGGCGTTCAGATACTCATAGTCCTCCAGCCCCTCCCGCAGCCGCGCCAGGCGCGCCGACGCCACCGGCCCCTTCACCCCAAACGCCTCTCCCGGATACAACAGCACCCCATCCCCTGCCGGCACGCCACGCCGGAACACTACCGGTTGTTCAGGCTTCGTCTGCCAGTCAAACGCGTTCGCACACCAGTACAAGAAGCCCCTCGCCCCCTGGGTGTATAGCCGCCAGATCACCGCCCGCTGGGCATTCTCCGGTCCGCCCAGGTACAGATTCGGCTCCGGGTACCCCGGTCCGCAGCACACGTACAGCCACCACTGTTCAGTGCCCCGCAGCTTCATTCGGCTGCCGAAGGAGTCGCTCCCATGCGCCGCCCACTGACTGGTGCAGAAGATGTCGGTCGCCCCCCGCAACAACTGGGGCACCGCGTCCATGTTGTCCTTCTGCGGCCCATCCGTCGGTCCACAGTAGTACGTCGTCAGTATCCTCGCCTCGGGCGCGATCGCCCGGATCTTCCCCGCCCACTGCCGGATCCTCTCATACTGCGCCATCTGGTTCGGCTCATCCCACAGGTAGAAGAAGCCTCGCTCCAGCCATCCCTTCGCCTTCAGGTACTCCAGGCTCCGTCGCAGCCGCGCTTCATCCCCACCCAGCGGATACTCAACTGCGAACGCCGCCAGGTCCGGCGCGTTCAGATACGGATCCGCCCGCGGGTCGCCGATCGGCCAGGGCGCCGGGTAGGCATAGTGATTCGGCTCCTGTTGGCCGAACCGGCAGAAGTACGGGCTAACCCGATAGCTCTTCAGCAGCGCATACCACTCCGCCAGCGCCGCCGACCACTCAGGCGTCCCCTCCTTCAGCCCGTACATGGTTGAGAACATCGCGTCGCCGATTCCCACCACCGCCGGTAGGCTCGGTCGCTCGGGCATCTGCGCGTCCCACACGGTCAGCATCAACGGCTCCGGCTCCGGTGTCTGATCGCCCGTCGATAGCAGTAACTGCCCCTCATACCTCCCCGGCCGGGCCTCGCGCGGAACCTGCACCGTCAGCCACAGCGGTGTGGTCTTCCAGGGCTGCAGATGCAGTCTCCCGTAAGGCAGCAGCGTATCCGGGTGGCCCTGCACCTCCCCGAGCCGGTACAGCCGCATGGCGGACTTGCTGATCCGCGTCCCTTGCGGGCCCACCAGGTCCGTCAGGGCCACATCCACGCTATCGGCCTCGAACGCCGAGCACAGGTTGATCTGCAGACTCTCGCTCTCGCCGCGCAGCCCGCTCAGCTCTGCCTCCATCTCCCGTCGCCCGGGGGTTCCGTGCTGACTCAGGTCCCCCGATATGGGTGCGAAGGTGGCCCACGCTCGGGCCGGCCCGGGCGGAACTCCGATGGTCTGCTGCCACTGCCGCCGGTCACCGCGGTAGAGGTCGCTGGCCTCGAGATGCACCTGTGCCAGTCCCGGCCTCAGGCCCGCCGTCACACCCGCGAACTCTCTGCCCTTGCCCGCGACCGGCTCGTAGTCTCTGCCCTCCTGCCGGACCCGCATCGTCCACTCGCAGGGCATGTTGGCAGTGGCCCGCAAGCTGACCTCGCCGCCGCGCCGGGCGGTCTGCGCGCGCAGACCCGGCGCCATCTCCAGGGGCAGCAACTCCAGCCGCAGATCATCGAACCACACGCTCCCCCTGGCGCGGCGCAACAGCACGTGGAACAGGATGCTCTTCACCGGCTTCTCCGGCTCGATGACCGCTTCGCGATAGTGCCAGTCGTGCGTGCCGCCCGAGAAAGCCAGCCGCTGTCCCCACAGTGGCGTGCCATCCGCATACATCAGGTCCAGGTACGGCCCACAGTCGCTGCCCGAGGACAGCTCAGCATCCTGCGCCTTGCTCCAGCCCGACACTCGGAGCGGCCCCGCTAGCGGTGGGTCGAACTCCAGCCGCTGTAGGGTGCCCGCGTTGGAGGCGCTGCTCTCGCCGTCGAGCCGCAGCGCGCCTCGGCCGCTGTGGTGGACCGCGTTATCTACCACGAAGCCAGAGCCATACACCGTCCAGACCCCGGGCTCCTCGAGCCCGGGATTGGCTAGAAGGTTCTCGCCGCGCGGAACCGCCTGTGCCGTACCTGCCCAGAGCAGGCACAGCACCAGGGCGGGCCAGAGGTAACGTCGGGTCGGTCTCATCGCGTGTCGCATCCAGTCAGAACCCTCTCGCGGTCTACAGGCGTAGCACCATAGTCGCTGCGACGCGGGCGTGCTGTGCCCCCAGGAGATGACAGAGCACGCCTTGACGGGGCTT
>CAZIWQ010000681.1:0-4532 GCA_964542355.1 uncultured Armatimonadia bacterium | reverse complement strand
TATGGCTGTTCATGATGGTGGCAGCGTTGATCGTGCCACCGGCGGTATGGGCCGGGCCGACGTCTCCCATCACGCCGGACCGCGCCTACATCGACGCGGTCATCGATGCGCTCGTGAAGACAGGTGTGCTCAAGCAGGACCAGGCCGACCTCATCAGAAGCCAGGGACAGCAGGCGGCCGACAAGGTCGCCGCCGAGCTGGCGACTGCAGCCGCGCCTCCCGCTCCCAGGAAGAAGTCCTGGGTCGACACCATGAAGATCGGTGGCTTCACCCAGGGCCGCGGGACATACTACCCCGATGCCAAACGCAACGCCGCCGGCGCGCAGGCCACCAGCAACAAGTTCGAGGTGCGCCGCGCGCGCGTCAAGTTCGAGTTCCGACCGTCTGACACCACCAGGATCGAGATCCAGCCCGAGTTCGGGGGCGGCAAGGTCGAGCTGAAGGACGCCTGGCTGGAGCGGTCGTTCGGAGCCCGTCTCAGCTCCCGCCTCCGCGTCGGACAGCAGAAGGTCCCCTTCGGCTATGAGACCCCGCAGTCGTCGACCGAGCGCATCCCGCTCGAGCGCAATGAGCTCTCCCGCCGCGTCGTCGATGGCGAGCGCGACACCGGGGTCGCCTACTACTACACTGCGGCGCAGGACCGTGAGCTGTTCCAGCTCGCCAAGCAGGAGGAATGGGGTACCGGCGACTACGGCAACTTCGCCCTCAGCCTGTTCAACGGACAGGGAACCGCCGAGCAGGAGGTCAACAGCAACAAGCACCTCGCCGTGCGCGGCGCCAGGCCGTTCCTGGTGAGGCGCGGGGGGCGCGGCACCTACGCGGAAGTCGGCGCCAGCTACTATGGCGGCCGCTACCTGTCGGCGACGACGGTCGGGGGCAAGCGCCCTGAGTACGACGATCACCTGTGGGGCCTCCACGCATATGTGTCGCCACACCCGTGGGGGCTCCAGGCGGAATTCTTCACGGGAGAGACCGAAGGGGGCAATGTCGATGGCTGGTACGCCATGGGCCTGCTGCGCACCGGCACCCCGCGCGGGTTGGCCTTCGTCCGCTATGACGAGTACAACGGTCCGCGCAAGGGCAGGGGGCCGGGGAACACGTATGACCGCAACCGCTGGAGCCTGGGCTACAACTACGACCTCGACGCGCGGACGCGACTGACGGCGGAGTATGATCTCGTGGATAACGAATCCACCTCCCCGAGCCGCAACGAGGATGAGTTCGCCCTGCAGATCATGACCCGCTACTGAGCCGTCGCGACAGCCCCCGGGTTGTGGTATGATTCGTGCGAGGAGGTGGGTTCGATGCAGGTTCGCCCTTGCCTCGCCGCTACGGCGGCAGGCGCATTGGTCCTGGTCGTGCTGATGTCCTTTGCCGGCTGCCCCGCGCCGCGGCCGGCGACACAGGCCGACACCGGGGTAGCGGCGGCAACCCCGGCCGCCGCCCCGGCAGACGCTCCGCAGGAGGGATCCACGGTGGCCTGGCAACTCACGAGCTCCGCGTTTGCGCACGGCAAGCAGATCCCGAAGCAGCACACTGCCGATGGTGAGGATGTCTCCCCGGCTCTTGCCTGGACGCCGCCGCCGGAGGGGACCCAGCAGCTCGCCCTGCTATGTGATGACCCTGACGCGCCGGTTGGCACGTGGAACCACTGGGTGGCGTACGGCCTCGCGCCCACCCTGACAGCGCTCCCGCAGGGGGGAGCCAAGACCCCGACGGTGGCGACACCGGCCCTGCTGCAGGGCAAGAACAGCTTCGGCAAGGTTGGCTACAACGGGCCGGCACCGCCGCCGGGCAAGCCCCACCGCTACCAGTTCACGCTCTATGCGCTGAAGCAGAAGCTGAGCCTGCAGCCCGGCGCCAGCCGGCAACAGCTCCTGGATGCGATGGAGGGCAGCGTCATTGCCCGGACGATGCTGGAGGGGCTGTACGGGAGGTAGGGGGGGTACGGCAGGGGCGAGGGGTGTGGGGGTACGGCAGGGGGGTGGGGTGTGGGAACGGCGACGGCGGAACGGCGGGAGACGGACGCCGGCAGTGTCGTCGGTTGGGCGCAGATCCCGCAGCGCGGGACCGCGCCGGTGTCTGTGTTTCCTCGGCGATGTCATCCTGACCCGCGAAGCGGGGGCTGACAGCCCGGGGCCACCAGCCGCCGGAGTGAACGGCGTCCGCGCTAGATCAGCCCCTCGTCGCGCAGGAGAGCCACGTAGTCGTCGGCGCTCATGGGGCAGTCCACGAGGTCCAGCAAGGCCTGCTTGCTTGACAGACGTAGCTGCCTGCGCATCTGGGCCAACAGGTGATCGCCGTAGTCCTTCCCGCCATGGCTGAGGAAGGTGCGGACATCCGTGGCCTCACCATGCACGTACAGGATGAGAACGCGGTGGTGGGTGTCGTCGCCGCGGAAGCCCTTGCTCAGTAACGATCGCTCAATGCCGGGAGCCCTGCGCGAGGCCATCAGGCACCGTCCTCCCCCACCATGTCGCGCAGGCGCTGACGCAGGCGAAGGGCGGACGGGGCGAGCGGTCGCTCAGACGGCTCGGCGTAGAACTGCCACAGCCAGGCGAGCTCCTCACGGAAGGCCTGAGCAGCCTCCTCACGCGTGTCACCGCAGGCGACGATACCGAGGGGTTCGTACTGGAACGTCACGAGGTTGTCGGCGAAGTCCGGGGCAACGCTCAGCGGGGTCCGTAGGGGCAGGTCACCCGCGGGCGATGGGATGGCCGCCATCTCCAGAAGGGCAGCATCCACGGGAAGGATGTCGCTGACGTCCTTGATCTCGGCAATGTAGTCGTCCTCGGTCTCGTGGGGCACCACGCGGCAGATTGCCCGCACGATGACCAGCTCATCCCACAGGCGGTGCAGGTCCTCGGTCAGAAGTTCGTCATAGGGGAAGCGGAAGCTACGGCCGTCGGGCAGCACGAGGGTCGAGGTGCGCGGGTCCGCCTGCAGGACGTTGATGCGGCCGATGAACTGGCGCTCCTGGAGCACGTCCTCGGGGCTGGCCTGCGCGGCCAGCAACTGGACGTTAGTGCGGATGGCGGCGTCCAGCCGGTAGACCTGATCGGGGGTCGCGGGATCGGACACGGCCACGTAGGCGCGATCGGCGCGAGTCGGACATAGGCCGCGATAGCTTCGTAGCACCAGGTCGCGATAGGCGTCCGCCGGCAGAAGCTGGTGGACCCGCTGCCAGTCCGCTCCGCTCGTGAGTTCGGCGGTGAGGGCGCGGGTTACGTCGAGCGCCTGCAGGCCGAGGTCGGGGGCGTCGGGGAAGAGCGTAGGCTCTGGGGGCGGCAGCTCCAACAGCGTCTCGGCACTGCCGAAGCGCAGGTCGGCGATGCGGAGCTCGCAGGCAGCGTGGATGGCCTTGCTGAAGCGGCCTTCGGAAGGGCGGGCCTCGGCAGGACGGGCCTCCATCGCGGCCAGCATATCACCGATCTGGAGCAAGACGGTCTGCAAGGCCTCCAGCGTCCGCACAAGGGTGGGCAGCATGACCGGCCCGCCGTCGTCCTCGCTGCGCACGGCGACACATAGCTGGCGTGACATGGCCTCGCCTCCTTTCCCGCTTCAGTATAGACGGGGAGGTGGGGGGCGTCAAAGGCGGGCGGGGAACGCTTGTTGCAGGAGCGCGGCGGGGGTGCCCGTTGGTGACGGCGAGCTGGGCTTCGAGGGTTTAGCGGATGCACAGGGGGCCGGTAGGCACGCCGCCCCTCGCTCCGGCTCGCCGCCGTGTCGTCCTGCAGGCCGCGTCCCGCAGGGGCGGGATGGCGCGCCGGCCGCCGTCGTGCTGTTCTGTAGGGCGCGCACGTGCCCCGCCCGTCTACGGCGCACGCTCACAGCCCAAGCCTCGCCTTCACAGCAGCGAGGGGCATCCGCTCCTGGTTGTCTGGATCGTTGAGCCGCCGGTCGGCTTCCTCTGCGAGGGACTGGTCAACCACTTCCTCATACAGGACGCCGCCGCGCTCGATCCAGCTCATCAACTGCCGCTGCGAGAAGCGCCATCCACGCCCCACCTTGGCCGCAGGCATCTCACCTCTCAGAGCCCGCCGACGGATGGTCTCCTCGGAGACCTGGAGGAACTCGGCGGCCTGCTTCACTGTTAGCACATCGCGAACACGCGGCTCATCCAGTGGCTCTTTCTCAGCAGGCACCATGGAGCACCCGCCCTTCCGTCGCCGCACGGTGGAGCACGGTCCCGCGTGCGTCGGCCCACTCCGCAAAGTCCTGTGCACTCGTCACGATGATGTCCACCGGCACATGCAGGTCGCGTAGCACGTCGCTGAGCCGCACCATCTCCCGTCTCCGCCCTGTTACCGTCGGCTCCACCACCAGGATGTCCAGGTCGCTGTCATCCCGGGCATCACCCCGCGCGTGCGAGCCGAACAGGATGATCGTCGCCTCCGGGGCGGCCTCCCTCAGCCGCGTCGTCACCGTCTGGATCGTCTCCTCGGAGACCACTGAGCTCACCCCCTGTGGGTGCCGGGATGCGCGTTCGTTCGGGCTGCGGGTCGTCAGCGGCCCTGCCATCATGTTCGCCA
>CAZIWQ010000680.1:3918-4534 GCA_964542355.1 uncultured Armatimonadia bacterium | reverse complement strand
TTCTGCTCGTCTCGCACTGCAGGCCATATCCGACGATTCATGCTTGACGCGGCACCAAGCGCTCTCGCGTGCAGACCGTGGCCGTGGCCAGCCCGGGCCGTCGCGGCGCCTCGGGGTGTCGCCCAGGCAAAGGCCCACGCGGAATGGGCGGACGCGCGCCTGCAGTGACGGGATTCGAGGTGACAGCGGAATGCAGACACCCGACAGGGAGAGCACGGCGGCGGAGCTGGTCTGCGACGTGCCTGCCGCCACGCCCGTTGAGGGACACCCCATCGGCAACGGCCGGATGGGGACGATGGTCTGGACCACGCCCGGCGCCATTGAGATGCAGATCAACCGGGTGGACGTGTTCGCCGCCGGCCGGCATACGACCGGCCGGCGTTTCGATGCTGCCGAGCCCGGCACGGACTACGGTGGCGGGTGCGCCCGGGTCAGCATCGGGGTCGGAGGTACTCCACTCGCCGCAGGGCCGGCCTTCCGCCAGCATCTGTCGCTCGACGAGGCGCGTTGCACCGTCACCGGGGAGGGGGTCCGCGCACAGTGCTGGGTCGCCGCCGAAGACGACGTACTGGTGGTGGCTCTGACGGACACGCGCGACACGCCGCAGCCCGTTGCG
>CAZIWQ010000680.1:0-3908 GCA_964542355.1 uncultured Armatimonadia bacterium | reverse complement strand
GCGCTCGCCGTCACCATGTGGCGCGTACCCGAGGTGCGCGACGGGGCACATCTGGCGACGTATGAGTTCCGGGAGGCCTCCGCGGGGGTGGCGGTCGTGCAGGCCTTCCGTGAGGGCGAGCACTTCTGCGCCTCGGCCGTCGCGGTGCGGGGGCTGGAAGACGGCCTTCGCGTAACGACTGCCGGCGAGCGAGAGCGAGTACTCCACCTGCCTGCCGCGCGCGGCACCCGCCTGATCCTGATTGCCAGTGCGGCCTCGTGGGAGGAGGCCGCCGACGCGGGCGAGATGGCGGAGCGCCTCCTGGACACTGTGAGCGCTCCGGACGCTTCGGCGGCCATGGCGGACCGGCATGCGCAGTGGTGGCGAGCCTTCTGGCAGCGGACGTTCGTCGAGATCAGCAGCCCCGATGGCGCCGGCGAGCGGTCAACCCGGGACCGGACGCTCTTCCTATACCACATGGCCATCAGCTCGCGGGGTCCCTTCCCGCCCAAGTGGAACGGCTCGATCTTCCTGACCGGGGGCGATGCCCGCGACTGGGGGTCGCAATTCTGGCTGTGGACGACCGAGATGCTCCATTGGCCGCTGCACGCCGCCGATGCGGGCGACCTGACCGAGCCGTTCTTCGACATGTACCGACGGCAGCAACCAGCCCTGGAGACTGCGGCACGTCAACGCTGGAATGCCGATGGCCTCTTCCTCCCCGAGACGGTACCGTTCGACGGCCCGGCGGAGTTGCCCGAGGACCTCGTGCCCGAATACCGAGAACGCTTCCTCCAGGGGCAGCTCGCTGCCGGGGTCTCGCCGGAACTGGCCGCCCGGTGCGGTTTCGACCACCATCTCGCCACCTTACTCTACCCGAGCGGCGAAGCGGGACCGGCGCGGTGTGGCTACTCCTGGATCAGCCACCTGGCCTCCTCGGGAGCGGAACTGGCGGTCCATGCCTGGTGGCGGTACCGCTACATCGGTGACTTAGCCTGGCTGCGCTCGCACGCCTACCCCTTGTTGCGTGGGGTAGCGGAGTTCTACCGCAGCCTTGTCCGCCGGGGCGAGGACGGGCAACTCCACCTCCACGGCACGAACGCCCACGAGGACTTCTGGGGGGTTACCGACAGCATCATGGACCTGGCCGCCATCCGGGGCACTGTGCCCCTGGCGATCCGCGCCGCCGAGCTCCTGGAGGTGGAGCCCGAGCTCCGACGGGAGTGGGAGGACTTCGTGAAGCAGTTGGCACCCTACCCGACCGGGTCTGACTCCCGTGCCCGGGCCCTGACTGGCAGCGTGCTGGGCGACAACGCCTGGGCCGCGGGATGCATGGGCACAGTGGACGGGTCGCACAACCCCGAGGATGTGCAACTCACCCCGATCTTCCCCTTCGAGGACTGGACGCGCGAGACGCCGGAGGTGTCCATGGGCGCTGTGGCGCAGCGGACGGTGGCGCTCGCCTCCCGCCACCGGCGGGTACTGGCCGGCGAGGCGCTGAACACCGCGATCCGCTCGCCGATTGCCGCCATCCGGGCAGGTGCGGGCGAAGAGCTGCCAGCGATGCTCGCAAGCTACCGCGCCGCCTTCGCCCCCCTGAGCAACGGCTTCAGTCTCTTCGAGCAAGTCACGCCGGGCTATCAGGCCCACTCCATCGAGCACCTCGGGCTGCTGACGATGACGCTGCAGGAGGCGCTGCTGCAGAGCGTCGCCCCGCGACCCGGCGAGCCGGAGGTCATCTCGGTGTTCCCGGCCTGGCCCCGCGCGTGGGACGCCGAGTTCCGCCTGTTGGCCCGCGGCGGGTTCCTGGTGCATTCGCGCTGCGTGGCGGGAGAGGTGGAGTTCGTCGAGGTGCACTCGCGCCGTGGCGAGAGCTGCCGTCTACGGAACCCCTGGGGCGAGCGCTGCCGACTAGAGCGGGCCCCCGGGACCGTGCGGGAGGTCGTGGGCGAGATCGTCGCTTTCGGCACGGTCGCAGGCGAGACATACCGGGCGACGCGATAGCGCAGCGGCCCAAGAGCCCTCCTGCGGCCGCGACGGTACGCTCAACCGTCGACACGCTCACCGTGGCCGTCTTCCGTCTGCTCCCGGGAGTTGCGCTTCAAGCCGGCGGGGGCGGATGGTTCGCGGTGACGCGTCTGCTGCGTGCGCTGATGGCGATGCCCCGCGACGCGGCACTACCGCGGAGCCTCTGACAGCCGCCAGCGGATCGGCGCAGCGTCGATGGGGGCGGACAGCACACCCATCTCCGAGCCGTCCGGAGGGGCGCCGTCGGCGGCATACGGGTTGAAGGCATACGAGGGCCAGCGCAGGTGGGCGCCATGGGGCGTCTCCAGCCGCAGGCCGTCGATCTCCAGCCACTCCCCGATCTTCTCCGTGCGCCAGTCGACCGCCTGACCGTCAAGGGTCGCCTCGGCCCCCGTGGCGCTGCGAACCTGCTGCCCGCGCTTGAGGCTCAGCACCAGGTTGGTCACTGCCGGCCCGCCCTCCGCCCCGCAGGTCAGCGCCACGCCCCCGGCGCCCACGTCGACGCTGACCGTGCCCCGGATCGTGCCGTACTGCAGGCCGACGCCCTGTCCGTCCTCGGTCAGCTCTCCGCTCTCAGGCACGAAGCGCCCGTCGGCGATGAAGGTCGACCACTCCGGCTGGTCTTTCGAGTTGCCACCGCCGATGACCAGGCCGGTGCCCGCATGCCACACTGACAGGAAGCCCTGGCGGTCCTGCCCCCAGCGGCTGGCAACCGGCGGCGAGGTGAACGCACTGGCGCAGACGAACCAGGGCCCCTCGCGCCACACCACCGCCTGGTCCTGCCACGTCCTCCGGAAGGCCGGGGCGTCGAGGTCGATGGGCCCCTCGTCGCCCTCCGGCAAGTGCTGGTAGGCACTGGCAAGCGTGCCGCCCTGCGGGCTGCTGAAGTCGCGCTCCGGCTGGAAGCGCTCCAGCAGGAAGCGGGCATAGCGGCGCCCGGGGGGAGTGAGCGCGAAGGCCGTCAGCGCAAAGCGCGCGATGCGCGGGTGGTACTTGACGCGGCCGTCGATGGTCTCGACAACATAGCCATCAGGATAGGTGAAGCGCTGGTGGAAGTCGGTGGCGGTGGCGATGGCCGGCAGCACACTCGCGTCGCCCGAGAAGACGTGGTACAGGCCCAGCGCGTGGACATAGACCAGGTTGTACAGCGTGCTGGGGCCACCGTGCTCGGCCCAGTAGCCCCCCGGCTGCTGTGCGGCGACGACGTTGTCGATCATCGCTTTGGCGACCTGCATCCAGTCCGGCCGGTCGAAGACCTGCCCCGCGCGATAGCAGCTCATCGCCTTCCAGCAGGGGATGTTGTGGACGTGCCCATTGGCCAGCTCGCGCGCCTGGCCGTCGTGGGCCAGGATCAGCCCCTCGGCCCAGCGGCGCCGCCGCTCCTCGCCCAGCCGCTCCCCCAGCAGCGCGTACGTCTCCAGCCACGCGTAGTTCGTCCAGCACATGTAGGTGGGCCCCCACTTGCTGCCATCCGGCTTGATGAACTCGACCTGCCCATCGGGGTACTGGAAGTCGCGGACAGCGTCGCCCGCGCGACAGGCCGTCTCGAGGATGCTCGCGTCCCCGTGGTACGGGTTGCCGGGCGTCACGTAGGCCATCGCCAGCTCGTACATGATGTCCTGGTTGATGACGATCCAGTAGAGGTCTTCCTCACGGGCACCCGGGGCGATCGGCCCCCCCGGCTCAGTGAGGAAGCGTCCGGTCTTCTCGTCGAACTTAGGCAGCCAGAGGCGTACGGCTTCAGACAGGTGCTGCAGCGTCAGGGCTTTGAGAGGGGACATGGTGCACCTCGATAGTATCGGTTCGGAGACATATGCGGTCGCCGCGCAGGTCGAGCGTCTCGCTCGACAGACCCCGCCGACCGGGACCACCAGCGGAAGCTGGTGGAGTGTTGACTGACG
>CAZIWQ010000679.1:0-4536 GCA_964542355.1 uncultured Armatimonadia bacterium | reverse complement strand
GGAGAGGGGACGGGGGTGAGGCAGACATGCCGTCGCCGTAGGGCGGGGGTTGATCCCCCGCCGGTGTTGCCGTCCGCCGTTGCCGTTCGTGGCGCACGGGCCTGTAGCATGCCCGACAAGTGTGTCGGGCGTACCGGTCCGGCAGCGCATGCGCCGCCGGCTCACGCCAGGAACTCGGCCGCCACCGCGCTCTGCACGAGCATCCCGCGCGGGGTGAGCCGCAGCCGCCGCGCGTCAGCGACGAGCAGCCCGCCGGCGATGAGGCGCTGGATGAGGGCGCCGTGGAGCCGAGGGACATCCACGCCAAACCGCACTGACAGCGCCGTGTACTCCAGCCCGGCTGTCAGCCGCAGCCCGAGCATCAGCGTCTCGCCGAGCGCGGACTGCGGGTCGAGTCGCTCGCGCTCGACGACCAGGGTGGTGCCGCCCAGCGCCCAGTCGGCATAGGTCGCGGGGTCGACCGCGTTGCGGCGCCGCTCACCCCCGAGATAGCTCCACGCCCCGGCGCCCAGCCCGACATAGTCGCCGTTGAGCCAGTAGTTGAGGTTGTGCCGGCACTGGTGGCCGGGGCGCGCGTAGTTGGAGATCTCATAGCGGGCGTACCCGGCGCGCCGCAGTGTCGTCACTGTCCACGTTACCCAGGTGGCGGCCGCTTCACCCACCGGCGGGGGGAGCTCTCCCGCCGCCACCTTCGCTGCGAGTGGGGTCCCCGGCTCGAGTGTCAGGCCATAGGCGGAGATGTGATCGGGGGCGAGCGCGACGGCCGCCTCGACGGTGCGCTGCCAGTCTGCCAGCCGTTGCCCGGGGAGCCCGCGCATGAGATCGAGCGAGAGGTTGTCGAACCCGGCTTCGCGCGCCTCGGCGACGGCGCGTCGCGCCTGGGCGGCGGTATGGATCCGGCCCAGCAGTCGCAGCTCGGCGTCGGCGAGCGATTGCACGCCGAGACTCAGGCGGTTGAAGCCGGCCCGGCGCAGGGCCCGCAGGCTCGCGCGGGTAACCGTGCCGGGATTGGCCTCGAGTGTGATCTCGGCGTCGGAGGCGATGTCGAAGCGCTCCGCGGCGGCGGCGAGCGTAGCCCCGAGCTCCGCCGGGCGCAACAGCGTGGGGGTGCCGCCGCCGAAGTAGACGGTGCCGGCGGCGAGTGCGGGCGCGCGGGCGATCTCCGCCCCGAGCGCCTGCAGGTAACGGGCACGCGCGGCGGGGTCCGCCACGACCGAGTTGAAGTCGCAGTAGTCGCACTTGCGCCGGCAGTGGGCGAAGTGAACGTAGAGACCACAGGGGGTCATGGGACATGCCGCCGGAGGCACCGCGGGCCAGGGCAGTTGCCCTGGCCCGCCTGGGGGTCCGGCCGAAAAGGCCACCTCCGGCCGGCCCCCGAGGCGTGGCGACCGGCTGAGTGCCCTCCAGAGCCATTGTGGCGTGGCTCCGCGGCCTCAGAGCGGCCTGTCGGCCGCTCGTCTAGGTGCGTGACTGTCAGTGTGACTAGAAGGCGCCGGTGTACTGGTCCACGGCGTTGGGCTTGAGCCACTTGGAGTGGCCGTCGCAGAAGCCGTAGTTCGCACCGTCGTTGTGGCGCTTGCCCCAGTCGGCTGGCGGGACATACATGTCGTCAACGTCGTTGCCGATGGCGTAGGTGCCCGTGCTCTCAAAGAGCAGGATGCACTGGGACGGATCGGTGATCGCCCCGAGCGGCTGGCCCGATGGCGGAGTGCGGCCACCGCTGGCCCAGTGAGCCACATTCATCGCGTAGCCGGCATTCTCGGTGTAGTCAGCGCCGCCATCGAACACGCTGGCAGTGATGCGGTTGCTGGGGCACTGGAAGAGCTGAGCGTTCTTGACGTACGGCAGGATCTTGGAGCGCCAGGTATACGACCCCAGGGTTCCCTCGTCGGAGGACGGCAGCATCTCGTCGTAATCCTGGGCATACATCATCGCGCCGAGAACCAACTGCTTGGAGTTGGCCAGACACGAGGTCTGTCGCGCCTTCTCCCGCGCCCGGGCGAAGACCGGAAACAGGATGGCCGCCAGGATTGCGATGATCGCAATCACGACCAGCAACTCAATCAGCGTAAAACCTCTTCGCATCAGACAGGCTCCTCTCACGGACTCTGGATGTGTTAGGCCGTCAGATCAGCAGGTGCATCGGGGCCGACTAGCTTCGTCTTCGCGCGTCCGGTCACCTCCTGCACGCAGAGTGAAAGCACAATGAGAGCGGCACAAACAGGCCCAGGTGGTGCCTGAGCCTGCCATAGCCCTAAAAGAGCGGCCGAAGAGTCGTTCTGAGGCCGCGACGCTACGCTCAGAGACCCGCGGAAGCCACCCACAGCCGCGTCGCCGCTAGATACCCGGCCGGAAGTGGCCTTTTCGGCCGGGTATCTAGGAACAACTCGCCCCTAGCATGGTTCCACACAACCGCGCCGATGAAACATCGGTGATGAGCGGCCGAGAAGCCATCCGGAGGTCGCGAGGCCACGCTCAGATGGTCGCAGAAGCCGCTCACATCGATTCTGCGACACAGACCCGGCCGGGAGGGGACGCCTCGGCCGCGTCGCCAGACTGTGCCGGTGACTGTGCCTTGGCAACGACTGCAAGAGTTCATTCGCTGTCAGAACGCGGATTCCTGCTACCTGGCCGGAATTGCGCCGTCACACCCACCACCGCGGATCGAGGTCCGGGAAGGGAGTATCCCGGGCGCTGATGTCGCCGAACCGGGCCCACTGGTCCTCAGCGATCCACTCGCCCGCAGCGTAGGCGCGGGCCAGCGCGCTGATGCGCTTGAAATCATCATAGTGGCACTTGAGCCGCGCCGAGGCATAGTCCTGGGCCGACTGCGTGGTGATCAGGAATTGCCAGTCGGAGGCCTGCAGCAGGAGGAGCTCGCGCCCGGCCTGCCGCATCAGCCGCTGCATGACCGCATCATGGCCCTGCCCGTGAGCCGCCACGAGCGCGGTGTAGTCCTTCTCGGCGTCGTAGATCAGGTGCCAGGTCCATGCGGTCTCATGGTTCATCCACACGTAATGACCACCACCGGCACCCCACGACCCTTCGGGGAGTGTGATGGCGCGGTCGGGCGAATGCTGGCCAAGATACGCCGATGCTGTCATGACGCGCAGCTCGGGGTCCTTGTTCATCCAGCGCAGGGCGGCGGCCAGCCAGCGGGGCCCCTCATACCACCAGTGGCCGAACAGCTCGGCGTCAAACGGGGCGCATACCGCCGGCATGCCACCGTCCCACGGGGCGCCGCGCAGCTTCTGCTTCACCAGCCACAAGAAGTGCCCGGCGTGCTCATGGATCTTCTCATCGGCGCGGGCCGGCTCGTACTCCGCCTTCGCCCCCAGGTCGCCGTGGTCGTCGGTGATGCGCCAGTAGCGCAGATCGCCGGGAACGTGCTTCTTGTGGAACTCCAGGTACTGGAAGTCCCCGGGATAGCCCTGCCAGCCACTCCACACCTGCAGGCTGGTCTCGGGGTCGCGGACCAGCACCGCGACCGGCGGGTGCTCCTCGAACCGGCGGCCCACGAAGTAGGGCCGGTACGGGGTCTTGCCCCCTTCATACGGCGAGGCCTCGCGCACGTGGCGGATATGGCTCCACGCCTTGCCGAGGGTGTCCTCGCGACTGACATGGACCGGCAGCGGGTGGCCGCCCCCGAGCATGTGGGTGTCGACGATGAAATAGTCGAAGCCGTTCTCGCCCAGAAACTCCTCGATGCCCTTGCGTCGGTATGGCGTCTCCGGGTAGTTGATCTCCGGTGGCGGGGCCCAGCGGCAGCGGGGACGGTAGGCGCACTCCGGCAGCCAGATACCGCGGGGGCGCCGGCCGAAGACCCGCTCATAGGTCTGCACTGCCTGCATGATCTGGGCCCGCACGCTGCCGTCCTCATGCAGCAACGGGAGGTAGCCGTGAGTAGCGGCGCAAGTCATGACCTCGATGTACCCGTTGTCCTGCATCCGGCGGAAGGCGCCGACCAGATCACGCCCGTAGCCGTCCACGAACGCCTCCTGCAGCGAGCGGTAGCGCCCCTCCCATTCCCGGGCGAGGTACGCGAGGTGGCCCCCCGGCCGCCCCGCGAACTCCCGCGCGTTCTCCCGGGCATGGTGCTGCATCCCCGCCAGGTACGCCTCAAACCAGCGCTTGAATCGCTCGTCGGCAAGCTGGGCCAGGGTGATCGGGCTCAGGCTGAACGTCAGGTTGGGGGAGATGCCCTCGGCGATGAGCTCCTCCAGCGTCCAGAGCAGGGGGAGGTAGGTCTCCGCGGCGGCCTCGTAGAGCATATTGCTCCCATGCGGCCACGTCCCGTGCCCCAGCACGTACGGGATGTGCCCGTGCAGCACCATCACGAACCCACCCAGTGGCTTGCTCATGCCGCCTCGCTTTCACCATTGTGAGGTTTGCCGTTGTGGGGCGCGGGCCGGCAGAACGGCACCCCGCCGGTGTCCGTCGTGGTCGTCTGTCGAACCCTCAAGCCTCGTCAAGGCCGTTGTCGTTGTCATCGGCTACCTGCCGACGTTGGCATGCGCCGTACCGGCCTCACCCCCC
>CAZIWQ010000678.1:0-4537 GCA_964542355.1 uncultured Armatimonadia bacterium | reverse complement strand
CGCTTGCCGGTGGACTGGAAGCTGATGATCTGCACGATCACGGAGAGGGCTTCGGCCACGAATACGGCGCCGATCACGACAAACAAGAACTCGATCTTCGCGGCGACGGCGGCGCCGGCGAGAGCGGCCCCCAGCCCCAGGCTGCCGACATCGCCCATCCACACCCGGGCGGGCTTGGCGTTGAACACCAGGAAGCCGGCCGCGCCGCCGGCGACGATTGCACTGTACACGGCGACATCCGCCAGGCCGAGCGCGTAGCAGGCGAGGGCGAGGGCCAGGCCCGCGACCACGGTCAGCCCGGAGGCCAGCCCGTCGAGACCGTCGGTGAGGTTGAGCGCATTCGCGCCCCCCACGATGGCACATACTCCGAGGGCCGCCGACAGCTCCAGCGGCCACCAGCCGGTGCCGGCCCAGCGGGGTGCGCTCACCGCCTCCGGCGGCAGGGCCACAATCGCGGCCGCGAACAGCACCCCGATCAGCACCTCAGCCGCGATCCGGTAGCGCGCCAGGATCCCCTTCGACTTGGCGTCACCGAGCTTGCGCAGGTCGTCGGCCAGTCCGACGATGGCGAAGGCGACCGCGAGCAGCAGGCACAGGACAAGACGCACACTGAGGTGACCGGTGGCGGCTCCGACCACGGCAGTTGCCACGATCGTTGCGACGGTCACCGGGATGCCGCCCATCGAGGGGGTCCCGGCCTTCTCCTGGTGCGTCGCGGGGACGTCTTCGCGCACGTGCTGGCGGGAGGCCAGGCGCCGCAGACGCGGCAACGACAGCCCGGTGGCTGCCGCGCTCAGGACCGTCGCCACGGCAAATGCCGCCACCATCGTCAGGGGGTCAGGCATCCTCTAGCAGGCCCTCCACTACGCGCTCGAGCGCCATCGCGCGCGAGGCCTTCACCAACACGGTATCGCCGCTGCCGAGGACATCGCGCAGCAGGGCGACGGCCTCCGCCGGCTCGGCGACGCAGTTGACCTGTAGCCCGGCTGCCTCCGCGGCCTCGGCGGCCAGCGCCGCGGCGGGGCCGCAGGTGATGAGCCAGTCGACGCCCAGCTCGGCGCACAGGGCACCGATCTCGCGATGTGCGCGCTCGGCACTCGCTCCCAGCTCGAGCATGTCGCCGAAGACGAACACCCGGCGCCCGGCGCACTGCCCCAAGACTTTGAGTGCCTCCGGCGTCGACGTCGGGCTGGCATTGTAGCTGTCGTCGATGACGACAAAGCCGCGCGGCGAGCGGATCACCTGCGACCGCATCTGTGACCCGGTGCAGCGCTCGAGCCCGGCCGTGATGGCGTGGAGGTCGGCCCCGACCGCGCTGGCCGCCGCCGCCGCCGCAAGCGCGTTGGCGACGTTGTGCCGCCCCGCGAGCTGCAAAGTGACGGGGACCCGACTCGTTCCCAGGCGGAGCGTGAAGCGGGCCGGGTCGGTTCCCCGGACCTTGAGGTCCTCGCCGGCAACGTGGAACGCGACCTCCGGGGGAGGGGCGCCAAAGCCGAAGGAGACGACGCGGCAGGGCGCCATCTCCTTGTGCAGCCCGAAGAAGAAGTCGTCGGCATTGAGCACCGCAACTCCGTCCGGGGGCAGTGCCGTCAACAGCTCGGCCTTGGCTTTGGCGATCGCCTCGCGGCTTCCAAGCCGACCGACGTGCGCCTCTCCCACATTGGTGATGACCCCCACCTGTGGCTTGCTCAGCCCCGCCAGGTAGGCGATCTCACCCGGGCCGCGCATCGCGAGCTCAACCACGCAGAAACGGTGGCCGGCGTCCAGCTCGAGCAGGAGGCGGGGCACGCCGACCTCGTTATTCTCAGTACCCCGGGCGACGAGCGTGGGGGCAACCAGTTGGAGGATGCTACCCAGCATGTCCTTGGTCGTCGTTTTGCCGGCGCTGCCAGTCGTTGCGAGGCAGTAGGTGGCGGCCGCCTCCTGGCGGGCCCGGGCTCCCAGGCGGCCATAGGCGAGGAGCGTATCGGCGACAACGATCCGGGGGCACGCCACCTCGAGCGGACGCGCGACCATCACCGCGGCGGCCCCGCGCTCGAGGGCCGCGGGGACGAAGTCGTGGCCGTTGTGCACCTCGCCCGGGAGCGCCACAAACAGTTGGCCCGGCGCCAGGGTCCGCGTATCGGTGGAGACGCCGGTGACTGTGGTCTGCGGCTCCCCCCCTTCCAGTCGGCCCTGGCAGGTTGCGGCAATCGTTGCGAGCGTGAGTGGTGTCATCGTTGGCTGCGGTAAGCTCCGAACCGGCGGGCCGGTTCGGCTCACACTCCCCTGGCGTGAATCGCCTCACGGGCCACGAGGCGGTCGTCGAAGTCGATGCGATGGTCGGCGAACTGCTGATACGTCTCGTGCCCCTTGCCGGCGATGAGTGCCATGTCACCCGGCCGGCACATCTCGATAGCGCGGAAGATCGCCGTGCGCCGGTCAGGCTCCACCTCGTAACAGCCCTCCCCGATGCCACCCCGGATGTCGTCGATGATGGCCAGGGGGTCCTCACTGCGGGGGTTGTCACTGGTAACGATCGTGACGTCGGCGAGCTCCGTGGCCACCTTCCCCATCATCGGGCGCTTGCCACGATCGCGGTCGCCGCCACAGCCCATGACGCAGATGAGGCGGCCCGGAGACAGCGCCTTCGCGGCCGTCAGCGTGTTCTGGAGCGCACCGGGGCTATGGGCGTAGTCGACGATGACGGTATACGGCTGCCCGGCGGCGACACGCTCGAAGCGCCCCGGTACCGCGGGCAGTGCTTCCAGCCCGGCCACAATGGTCTCCAGCGGGAAGCCGAGGCCCCAGCAACACGCCGCCGCGCCGAGGGCGTTGTGTACGTTGAAGTGGCCGGTCAGGTGTAGCTTCACGGGCAGGGAGCGGTTGTCAACCACCAACTGGAACCCGACGCCCTCCGGGCACAGATCGATGCCGCGAGCGCGGACCTGGCTGCCACCGTTCGTGCCGTACGTGATCACGCGACAGCGGGCCTGCTGGGCCACCTGCGCCCCCGCCGGGTCGTCGACGTTGATGGCGCCCACCATCGCCGCGGGGCCGCCCGCCGCGTCCGCGTAGCTCGTGAAGAGCTGGAGCTTGGCCTCCAGGTACTCATCCAGACCCGAATGGAAGTCCAGGTGGTCCTGGCTCAGGTTGGTGAACACCGCCCCGGCGAACCGGCACCGGTACACGCGATCCAGCTCCAGGGCGTGCGACGACACCTCCATCGCGACGTGGCTCACACGTGCCGCCACCATGTCGGCCAGGAGCTCCTGCAGCTCGATGGCATCCGGGGTGGTGCGTTCGGCACCCCGCCACGCCCCGCCAATCTGCCGCCCCAGGGTCCCGATCACACCAGTGCGCTGCCCGGCGAGGCGGAAGATGCTCTCCAGCATCAGCGACACCGTGGTCTTGCCGTTGGTCCCCGTGACACCGGCGATCTGGAGGTGCTGTGAGGGGTGATCGTAGAACTCGTCCGCGAGCATCGCGGCACCGCGCCGGGAGCTGGCGACACGCAGGACCGGCACCGCCGGCGTTCCCTCCGGCACGAAGGTCGGGTCCTCTAGCACGACGGCGCAGGCCCCCCGCTCGAGGGCCGCCTTGACGAACAGATGCCCGTCCGTCGAGTAGCCGCGGATGGCCACGAAGATGTTGCCCGGCTCGATCTGGCGCGAGTCAGCCCGGACCCCCGTCACGACGGGATCCGCGGACAGCGTACCATCCATCCCCAGCACGTGCGCCAGCGTATGCAGGCGCCTCGGTTCTCCGGAATGAGTGGGTAGAGTCATGCGGATTACACTACGTCCTTTTCGGGCCGGACGCAAGAGGGGCCGCGAGAAGACCCAGCCGCTTTGCGTCATCGAGCTTAGTATCGTGTCCATTGGGAGCACTCCCGCCATATTATCATCGACAGCTCTACGCTTACATCGCATCAACTGGCGGACTACTGCTCCCCCCATGACATCCCGCGGGCGGCGCCCGGCTGCACCCGATGGCGCCTGGATGGCGCGCCGCGCCCGCGCTGGGTCCGGCCCTGGTGGGCACCCGATGCGGCGCACAGGCCGCAGTCGCGGAGGCCGACTGTCCCGGTCGGCGGGGCTTGTCGAGCGAGACGCTCGACCTACGCGGCGCGCCGCGCCCGCGTGGGACTCGATTCTGGCGCTACGCCAGTCGCGCATCCGAAGGCCGGTGCTCCGCTCGATCCGATGACGCCCGTATTGCCGGCGACGCCCGCATGGGACTCGATTCTGGCGCTACGCCAGTCGCGCATCCGAAGGCCGGTGCTCCGTCCCATCCGATGACGCCCGTATTGCTGGCGACGCCCGCGTGGGACTCGATTCTGGCGCTACGCCAGTCGCGCATCCGAAGGCCGGTGCTCCGCTCGATCCGATGACGCCCGTATTGCCGGCGACGCCCGCATGGGACTCGATTCTGGCGCTACGCCAGTCGCGCATCCGAAGGCCGGTGCTCCGTCCCATCCGATGACGCCCGTATTGCTGGCGACGCCCGCGTGGGACTCGATTCTGGCGCTACGCCAGTCGCGCATCCGAAGGCCGGT
>CAZIWQ010000677.1:3759-4542 GCA_964542355.1 uncultured Armatimonadia bacterium | reverse complement strand
CGCAACACACCAGCGGGCCCCCAGCAGCCCGTCAGCTAAAAACGATGCTCCTGGGTGAGCAACCCCGGGGTTTGACGGGCGCGCATGCGGTGCACTATAGTATTGTGTCGACTACACACATGAGGAGGACTTGCCATGCCGCGCCGGGGTTTCACCCTGATTGAGCTGCTGGTCGTGATCGCGATCATCGCGATCCTCGCCGCAATCCTATTTCCCGTGTTCGCGCGAGCCAGAGAGAAGGCTCGCCAGACAAGCTGCCTCAGCAACCTCAAGCAGATCGCGTTGGCGGCGCTGTCGTATGCCCAGGACTACGACGAGGTCACCGTCATGTTCGCCCAGAGCAGCGTCGCCCCGAACTACGACTTCCACTGGCTGTTGGAGCCGTACGTGAAGAACTCGCAGATCTGGGACTGCCCCTCCAACACCGCCAAGTTCGACATCAACAATGTCAACAAGTACGGCGGCGGCAGCTACGGGATCGCCTACTCGGACATCTGCACCTATGCTCGCGGGGTCGCCCTGGCGCAGGTTGCCCAGCCCAGCGACGCGATCTACTTCGGCGACTGCAGCGACCACTGGCTCAACACGGGCCCCACGACCGGAGTCTACGGGAACCATCTGCTGGGGAGGCACAATGAGATGGCGAACGTCAACTTCATGGACGGGCACGCCAAGGCCGTCAAGCTCTCGGCCGTGCAGTCCGACCCCACGTTCTGGCCACAGTACTAACCTGAGGCTCGGCGGCGACAACAGACAGCGCCCCTCCCCGCGAGACCGGAGAGG
>CAZIWQ010000677.1:0-3749 GCA_964542355.1 uncultured Armatimonadia bacterium | reverse complement strand
TGGTTGCTTCTGCGGTCGCGATTCGGTTGTGGGGCTACGGGCTCCAGCGCAGGCTCACGGAGTCCGTGGGCCGCGCATACCACTTGACGTGTCCGTCACACAGGGCGAGGTTGCGCCCCTCGTTGTGAGGGTAGATCCAGCGGTTGTTGGGGGTCGTGTAGTCGGGCAGATCGATGAAGAAGCAGCCGTAGGTGGCGTTGGCCGGGCCGCCCCCGCCCGAATAGGTATACCAGTTGGACTCCCCGAGCATGACTGTCTCCGCGGGCATCGTGATGGTCCCCATCGCTACACCATCGATCTGGTCGGCCAAGCCGTAGTGGGGATAGGCACCCAAGACGCTCGCGCTGTCGTCGTGATTGCCGGTGCGCGAAGGGCAGACCAGGATCTGCGTGTTCTTCATGTAGGGGGCCAGCAGTGTGCCCCAGTAGTAGGGGCCCGCGGACGTCGGGGTCATCTTCTCGTCGTAGTCCTGGGCATACATCAGGACGCTCAGCGCAAGCTGTTTGGCGTTGGAGCTGCAACTCGACTGTCGGGCCTTCTCTCTCGCTCTGGCGAACACCGGGAATAGGATCGCCGCCAGGATGGCGATGATCGCGATCACGACGAGCAGTTCGATCAGTGTGAAGCCACGCATGCGCACGGATGAAGCAACCCCTTTCAGTGAGAAAGCATTGGCCATGGGCCTAACTATAAGTATACCCATCAGGATAAGGTGCTAACCCATCATCGATGGGGGATGGCGACTGTGCGTGCCCGAAGGTCTAGCGGGCCGCCACCAACGCCAGGTAGTCCAGCGCGAGGCCGCCCTTCACGCCGGTCAGGCGCAGCCGGTGCTCCCCTGCCGGGAGATGGCAGCGTAGCGGCTTGTCCGCCGCCGCACCCAGCACGATGAGCTTCCAGTCATCCCGGTCGCCCGCGTAGCCTCCCGTCGCGGCAAGGGGGACAGTCGTGGGCGAGGCATCGTCGATCGCAATCGATCGCACGCCATCGGCGACGGCCGCATAGCGGACAGCGACGAAGTAGTCGCCTTCCCGCGGCACCGTCAGCTTCCACTCGACCCACTGTCCCTCCCCCTCCCAGTACGAGATGGCTTGCCCGCTCGCGGCGAACTTGGTCATCGCCCGCACCTCGCCCAAGCCCTGTGCGGCGAACGCCTCGGCCTCGGCGGTTACCACCGCGCGGCTGGCGAGGTCACCGAGGCCCAGATCGGCCACCGCAGGCACCGTGACGCTGATCGTGGCGGTGTCGGCCATGCCCTGGTCGTCAGTGACCGTGAGCCTGGTCGTGTAGACGCCGGCGCCGGGATAGCGATGGGTGGTCCGGGCGCCGGTGGCGCGCGTGCCGTCGCCGAAGTCCCATTCATAGCGGGCAATGTGGCCGTCGTAGTCCACGGAGCCGCTGCCGTCGAAGGGGAACTGCGAGGTGTCACCGAGGCGCAGCACGCGGTTGGGGCCGGCGTTCGCTACGGGGCGCCCATAGACGAAGGCCTGGCTCGCACGCGGGAACTGCGTCGTGCCATCGGGACCCACGACTGCGAGCTTGTCGACATCACTGCTGACGCTCCAGGTCGCGCCGGCCTCCGGGGTCACCGCCACGCGATACACGCCGACCTGCTTGTCGGCGGCGACAGTGAACGTCTGTTCGGCCTCGCCTGCGGCCAGCCTGTATTCGCCCACGAGCTTCCCGTCCGGCGCGAGGAGCCGGGCCGTTCCGCCCGTGCCGGTCTGGTAGAGCGTCACTCGGAACTGCCGGTCCGCGCTGTCGAGCAGGAGCACCTCGCGCTTGCCGGGGCCGGTGAGCTGCAGGAGATGTTGCTCGAAGTCGCGGACATCGGACATGAAGTGCGGGGGCGACATCGTCGCCTGGGCGAAGCCCTTGCAGCCGCCGGGACTGCCCTGCCATGCCGCCTCCAGGCACGCGATCCCGATGTCCATGTACTTCGGGTCACCCGACAGGCGCCACGCATACCCGAGCCCCTCGAGCACGATCAGCGAGGTGCTGACCCCCGTCGTAGGGCACGAGGTGTAGCGGAAGCCCTTCTTCTCCGGGGTCCACAGGTCGGCAATCAGCCAGTCGGCCGCGCGGGTGATGCACTGCTTCACCCGGGGATCGCCGGTCTCCTCGTGGAACGGCTTCAGCCCGGAGAGCAGGATCCCCGTCATGAACCCGCACCCGCCGGTATGGTGCGGGACGTGGTTGCAGTGGCCGAACGGTAGCTCCCGCGTCCACGCGCCGCGCTCGGGGTCCTGGCGCTTGATGACGGCGTCGACGATCAGCCGTGCGCCGTTGAGGTAGTACGGGTCATAGGTGGACCGGTACATGTACATCAGGCCGATCAGCGGCCACCCGGGCACCCGCTCGGTGCCGTCGAACCCGAAGTTCCAGCTTGTCGCACGAGTGAACATCGTCCCGACCTCGCCCGCCACCTCCAGCACGCGGCGGTCGCCGGTGAGCAAGCCCCAGTCGAGGAGCCCGCGGATCCACGAGTGACCATTCAGGCCCCGCGAGCGTTCCGTCTCGCCATGGTGGTAGTAGTGGCAGTACACCTGCCCGATCTCCATCGGGTCGCGGCCGGCGTGGACGACGTCCACGTCACCGAGGTGCACCGCCGCAGTCCGGGCGCGCTCGAGGTAGCGCCGGTCGCCGGTGCGCACGTACTGCACCAGCATCGAATGGGGCATGTCATACTCGAGATTCCCCCACGCCTTGCCGTTGGAGGTGCCGCTGTACTCGCCGGGCTCCCAGAAGTTCCAGTCGCCCCAGTTCAGGAGCCCATACTCGTGATGGGCGACGGTGTGCTGCTGGTCGGCACGGTAGCCGGCCTCCACAAAGCGGTCCCACTGGGCGAAGCGCGGCCCGGGAGCGGCGATGTCGCCGAAGGCGCGGCTGTCGCAGTACCACGCGGGAGGGGCCGTCGCGTACAGGGGACTCACCAGTCCCGCCGCCGTAACCTGCGGCTGCGCGGGTCCCGCAAGCGCCCCGCCAAACGCGAGGAACACATCGTGGGTCTTGGCGAGCCCTGACTTGAGCTGGTAGCCGCCGTCGCGCAGGGCGAAGTAGATGGCGTCCTCACGGTCGCGGTAGGGATCGGTGTTCACCGGCGGACAGAGACCAACCGTGAGCAGGCCCGGCGTGACAGTCAGCCCCTTGGGGTACTGCTGCCACAGGTCGCGCACGGCGACCGTCAGGCTGCGGCGGCTGTCGGCGGCCGCCAGCCAACCGTCGGAGCGCTTGCCCGTGGCCGGCGGCTGCCCCTCCGGCCCTGCCACGGCGACGTGGTCCTCCCAGTCCTGGAGGAGTTGCACTCCGGCCCCGGTCTCGCGAGGCGTCCCGTCCACACCGACCAGGCAGCGCTGATCACCCCCGAGCGATAGGGGCAGACGCAGTGACAGCTCCTTGATCGTGGTCGTGCGGGCGTCGGTGCGCGTGTTGATGAGGGTGTGCTCCACCCGCAGGCACGGGAGGCCCGCGTAGGCGTGGAGGCGCACCTGGTACGCGAACAGGCGCGTGCCGTCCGCGGCGGCGTGATCGCCCTCCACCTTGACGACGACGCGGAGGGGTCCCTGCTCCTCGCTCTCGATGCTGCGCGGGGCCACGCCGGTTGAGAGGAACTCCTTCCCGGCCCCGTCGCGCAGGCAGAACCCCCCGCCGCCTGCGATGCGCTCACCGTTGAGGCGGATGTCGTCCAGGAGCGGACCGGCCCCGCGACTGACCGCGAACTGCAGCGGACCCGTCGTGACATGAACGCC
>CAZIWQ010000676.1:0-4550 GCA_964542355.1 uncultured Armatimonadia bacterium | reverse complement strand
GAAGGATCTCATTCCGCACCCAAGCGTCTCCGGCTGATGCTGAGCCCTCGCCAGAAGACCGCGTAGCGGTCCGGGTTCGCACAGCCGCACGGAACGGCGCAGCAGCCCCGCACCCGTCGGGTCGGCCGCACGTCATGGCCGGTGCAGGAACCAGCAGCCCCGCAGGCGAATGCTGGCAGGCCGGTCGTCATCTCCCTCTCACCCCGCCGGGTGCCCGGCCAACCCCGGGGCACGGTCAGAGCGAGGCCGATGAACGCTTACGAAACCATCATCCAACTGCTCGAGACCGACGGCGTGGACTACCAGGCCTGTGAGCACGAGCCGGTGCGCACGAGCGAGCAGGCTGCCCGGGTGCGCGGGACGGCGCTGGAACGCGGGGCGAAGGCCCTGGTGCTCGAGTGCGGCGACGATCTGGTGCTGGCCGTGATCTCCGCCGCGAGCAAGGTCGACTTCAAGGCTCTGAAGCGGACGCTGGGCGTGCGGCGCGTGCAGATGGCCCCGGCCGAGAAGGTGATCGCCACCACGGGCTGTGAGCCCGGGGGGGTCCCACCGTTCGGGCACTTGTTCGGCTTGCGGGTGATCGTGGACCCCTCGCTCCTCGTCAACGAGTGGATCGACTTCAATGCCGGCGAGCGCACCCGCTCGGTGGAGATGCGATCCGCCGATTGGCTTCGGCTCAGTGGTGCCCAAATCCTCCCCTTCGCGCAGGAACCTGCGGAGTCCGGCGACTGATGCCGGGCCGGTACGCCCGACACTCTTGTCGGGCGACGGAACATGCCGAACCGGTACGCCCGACACTCTTGTCGGGTGACGGAACACGCCGGATCGGTACGCCCGACACTCTTGTCGGGCGACGTAACATGCCGGGTCGGTACGCCCGACGCTCTTGTCGGGCGACAGAGCATGCCGGACAGGAGTGTCCGGCGTACCTAGTAGCTGATCTCGTAGCAGAACGCCGTACCGTCGTGCCGGAACGCGACGGCATCGTCGGTCTGCGTGAAGTGCGCCGGGGCGCGCCCGGCCTGGCGGTCGAGGGCCACCACCTGGCGCACCCGGGCCGCCGCCGCGCCCAGCGCACTGAGTCGCAATGTCGCGGCGAAGGGTGGGCTATCCGGCAGCGGCATCAGGCGGAGCCCGCCCGCCGCGCGCTTGATGCGGAAGGCCCCGTCAGTCGTCGCGAACCCGAAGTCGATCGGCTTCCCCGCGCGGTTGATGCGGAGCGGCTCCGGCTCACTCTCCCGGGGAGGGGGGGTGAAGGCGAGGCCGGTGAGCTTGCCGTCCGCCCGCCGCACAGTCAGCGTGCCCACCCACACCGCGCCGCCGCCCGCCGCGGTCACCTCGGGCCCCTCAAGCCTCACCCGTCCGGCATCGTCGTACAGGCCGAGACCGACCTGGTAGTCACCCTCGGCATCCGGCGGCACGGTGACGGTTCGCGGGTAGCGGATCGTGCCGTGCCACTGGTTGGCACCAGGCGTGGGCTGGTGGTCGTCCTGGAAGGCGATGCGGCTCCTGCGCCCGGACGGCGCCGTGTAGAAGTGAACGAAGACCCTCACGTTGCGCGGTGCCGGCCGACCCGCCTCCCACACCACCTGCCAACTGAACTTCCCGTCCCCGAGCGCCTTGAACTGCTCGACGTGGGGCTTGATGGGCGTTGCCGCCTCGGCGTCGAGCGTGCGCGCATTGCAGTACCATCCGCCGGGCCCGGCCGCACTCTCGCACAGCACGCCATCGCGCTGCTCGATCGTGGAGGTCAGCCTGTCGCCGACGGCCAGGTACCCGTAGCGGGGGAGCTCATGTCCCTCGACGACCCAGTCGACGGCCCCCCGGTTGACGTACACTCGCGTGCCGTCGCTCCACGTGACGATGAGGCGGTGCATGTCGCCATCGACCAGCTCGACCCCGGTGATGTTCTTGAGCGCGAGGCGCCGGGCGACGTCCTGGGCCAGCCAGTACTTGCGCACCGCGGGGCGACCCCAGCACATGCTATCCACCATCAGGGCGTGGCCACAGAGCATCTCGGCACTGAGGTAGTCATCCGAGTTGATGCCATGCGCGGCGCGTCCCTGGCCGCCCTCGTAGCGCGTCGAGTAGCCCACGCCATGCTGGATGAACCGGGCGTGGTTGACGGCGTCGAACCACGGCACGCGCTCCCACGCCTCGCAGGGCAGATGGATCGTGTGCTCCGTGGGCTTAGCGGAGAGTGCCAGGTACTGGCAGTCGGCCCCGTCGAGGTAGCCGATGAGTTGGTCGTGTCCCGCCTCCGAGGTCGTCGGGGCATTGTTGCCCAGGGCTTCGCGGATCCACGCAAACGCCTCGCCGAACCGCTGTCGCGTCTCGGTAGCGGGGTGGAAGCCGCCCGCGCGATCGTAGTAGTCCCAGCAGCCGGTCGAGGTGAAGACATCGATGAAGTAGTGAGTCGGGGCGACGCCCGCCCTGATCTGGTTCACGTTGCGCTGCAGGTAGGGCATGAACCGGTCCGGCCGGAAGCGGTATGACTGCGCCTCGCGGCCCTCGTTGAGCCAGGCCCTGATCGGGCGCCCGTCGGCGGTGAAGCAGATGTCATCGTACGTATAACCCTCGGCGTCCGGGTAGAAGTCGATGTAGTTGTCGTGGAGCCCCCACGGGATGTCTTGTGCCTTGCACACCGTCGCGATCTTGCGCATGTCCTCGATGGTGCCAAACTGGGGGTTGGGCGGCCACACATCGGGCAGCCGGTAGTCGTAGCCCCAGCGCTGCCACGCGTGGACGGTCAACAGCGAGTCCGTGAGCCCGTAGGCGATCATCTCTGACATGCGGTCGGCGATGTCGGCATAGCGCCCGCCCCAGATGTCGAAGCAGAAGCGTCCGGCGAGGCGCGCGACCCCGCCCGCGGCCTGCTTGTCATACCGCGGTCGGTAGCGGATCGCGCAGTCCAGCGCCCCGCGCTCGCCCGGCACCAGGGTCAGCGTGCCGTTCAGGTGTGTATGCAGCGCGTAGCGGCGGGCGGCGGGCGTAACCTCGAAGTAGTCCGGTGGCACGTCGAGTGCCTGCACCAGCGACATGCCGGCAGCGAAGTCACAGCCCACGTGGCTGGTCGCCAGGTTGTGCCCCCCGAAGCCGGCGCGGAACGGCCCCGGGTTGACGATGCGGTAGCCGTGGCCGTAGTAGACGACGGGCGCCTGCTGCTCAGCAGGTCCCAGGGCGAAGTCGGTGATGCGCAATGGGCATTCGAAGGCTACGCGCAGCACGTCCTGCTCCACCCACAGCGTGAGTGTGAGGTCCACCGCCTTGCCGTCCTTGACCAGGTGGTGGACATGCATGGTGCGGCCGTCCTCCTGCCTGGTCGTGTAGCTGCGAAGCTCAACGTCGGTCGGCCACTGTGCGACGTGTCGGCCCAGCACATCCACTGTGAAGCCGTCGAAGCTCACGGCGGAGGTGGTGCCGACGAGCGACATGACCCCGTCGAGCAGTCCGCGGGCGGTCGGCCCGAACACGACCGCGGTGCGCGTCTTGCCCTGCCCGAGGACGAAGCTCAGGCGATTGTCGGCCGCGAGTGTGCCGTTGAGGACGCGGCGCCCGATACTCACCGTGTCCGCGGCGGCGTCCTCCAGGCTCACGGTGCTGGCGGGGGGCTCGGGCCCGGCGACGATCGTCGGCTCGGCCCAATACGACAGGTCGCAGGAGGTGTTGCCCTGGGGGCCGGGGTGGCTCTCCAGCCGCAGAAGGATCGTCTTGCCGGCGTAGCGCGTCAGGTCCACCCGAGTCAGCGTGAACGCGCGGGTGGCAGTGAAGGCCGCGTAGAGCTGCTCGGCCTGTGCGGGGTTGTCACCCTCCGCCGCCCACACCCGGTACCAGACGCCGTCGCTCGGCGGCTCGGCCGCGGTGTTGTCGCGGATGGCACAGGCGAAGGTGAGCGACAGTGGCGTCGTCGCCGGGAGCGTCAGCAGCCAGTCGCAGAAGATGGTCCCGGCGCGGGGCATGTACGGGGGGTGCATGGCGAGGGCCGGCCGTGTCGTCCCGCGCGTGACCGTGCTCAGCGCCGTGTGGGCCCGGCTCACGGCATCGCTCCCGGTCCACCCGACCGGCTTGTACTGCGCCGGGCCGTCCAGGTACTGCCATGCGACACGGTGGGTCCCGAGTGTCCATAGCGGCACGGCGCCGCGCGGTGGCACGATGGTGGGTGTCAGCGGCGTCGGCCGGGGTGAGTTGGTGTCGGGACGCTCGAAGCTGGTGGTCACGATGCGGACCGCGTGGGCGGCAGCGCGCGCGCCCGCGCGCTCGAACTCGGCGTAGACGTGCACCGGGTACAGTGCCGAGTAGCAGCTCTTGCCGAACGTGACGGAGAACTCCAGCGTGGTCTTCTGCTTCGCGGGGAGGTCGAAGGGCCGCGTTGCCGGCCCCACGACGCGGGAGTCGTCGACCATGTCCCGCACGGTTGCCTGGCCCCTGACGGCGTCCGCCCCCCGGTTCTCCACGACGGCCCTGACCGGGACTGCGGCATCGATCGCGGTGATCGGGGGGACTTCCTCGATGAGAAGGCGCAGCTCGCCGCTGGTGGTCTCGTGTCCGGA
>CAZIWQ010000675.1:0-4553 GCA_964542355.1 uncultured Armatimonadia bacterium | reverse complement strand
TACCTCGACCGCGCCAGGCTGCCGCAGACGGTCAGCCAGGTGCCCGCGCGCGGCCTGATCGGTGGCGGCGTTGCGGTGGGGGGAGTGCGCCTGGCGCAGGGCCGCGGCGGGGGCTTCATCGTGTCGGCGCCGGGCGGGCCGGAGCTGCTGGTCGAGACGGCGCTGGGGATGAAGGCCGAGGCACCCTCCGTGCTGCTGGCCGACGACCAGGCTGCAACCGACTCCGGCGTCGCGGTCACCATGTCGCCGCTCGGGACGACCGGCTTCAAGCTGCAGGCCGTCTGGCCCCGGGTGACACTGGCACGAACCATCGAGCTGAGGGACGGTCGCGTCGTGTGGCAGGAGACGTGGACGAACACCGGGAGCGAGAACCTCGGGGTGCCGCTGCGCCACCGCATCTTCCTGCGCACGGGTGGCGGGCGGTTCCATGTCGGCGGCTCGCTCGACAACGTCGCCATGGCCAGCTCGGCCGCCAACCCGACGCTTTTCGTGGAGCCGAGCCAGGGCGCGGGCGCCGGCTATGGCCTGGCCGCGGAGAGTGACTGGTGGCGCCTGCTGCATTCACTCCGGGCCGGCGGGTACGTGGGCGAGATGTACACGAACTGCCTGGCACTGGCCCCGGGCAAGCGCCTGGACCTGGAGATGACCATCACACCGGTCGGTGCGGGCGGCGGGTACTGGCGCTTCATCAACCTGCTGCGCCGGCGCTGGGGTGTGAACGGGCCGACGATGGAGCGGCCGATGTTCTGGGGCTACGCCCGGCCGGCGGGGATTACCGACCCGGTGGCCCTGCGGAAGGCGGCCCTCGGGCATCTCGGGCCGGTGCTGGTGGTGCTCGGTCCGTGGCAGCGCCTCGAACCCGATGCCCGCGTGATCCGGGCCGGGCTCTACCCGAAGCTCCCCGCCGAGGCCCCGCGCACCAGCGGCAAGTGCCCGGACCTCGATGTCGACGCCTTCCTGACCTTCAAGCACCGTGCGGCCTACTGGGACAACCTCATGGCCGAGGTGAAGAGCCTGCGTGAGGCGGTGCCCGGCATCAAGCTGATCCAGATGACCCACCCGGCGATGGAGTGCATCTACACGCCGCTCGAAGACAAGTGGCCGATTGCCGCGGATGGCGTCAAGACGAAGGACGGTGCGACCTTCCGCACCGACGGCTACAGCAAGGCCTGGGTGGGCGACATGATGCACAAGGACTGGGGGGTGCTGTACTATGTGCCCCGGCCGGGCTCGGCACAATTGCGCGCCTACCTCAGCGAAGCCGAGCGGGCGATGGACGAGGGACAGCTCGACGGGATGTACTCCGACGAGTTCTCGTGGGCCTTCACCAGTCGGGGCTACAGCCGCTACGACTACAGCCGCTGGGACGGCTATTCGGCCGACCTCGACGAGAACGGCAAGATCGAGGCACTCAAAGCCGATGGGGGGATGGTGACCGAAGCCTGCCAGCAGGCGATGCTGCAGGCGTGCAGCTCCCGCGGCAAGTTCTTCCTCGTCAACGGCGCCTCGTGCCTGCGGAGCATCCAACGCCTGCCGCATCACCGCTTCATCGAGGGTGGCAACGGCCCGTCCTGGGCCGGGCACGGCCACCTGTCCGCGGTGCCGCTGATCCTGGGCAACATGGGCGATGAGAAGACCACTGCCGGTGTCTTCGCCAGTGTGCGCAAGTGCCTGGAGTATGGCTCCATCTACTCGCCGACGGCGGTGAACCTGCTGCTGGAGGGTGCCGACAACTTCGTCAGCAAGCTCTACCCGATCACGGTCGTCGAGCTCGGGTCGGGCTTTGTCATCGGCAAGGAGCGGATCATCACAACTGTCAGTCGCTTCTTCGATTGGCCGGGGGTTAGCGGGAAGGTCAAGCTCTACCGCTACGACCGGGAGGGGACGCGGATTGACGCGGAGGCGGACGTCACGACGGTCGCGGGCCAGCCGCTCGCGCTGCAGGTGCCCGCAGGGGGGCTCGTGGTCGCCGAGCGCACGGCGCCTCAGTAGACGATGAGGCCGAGACGCTCCGGGATCGTGCAGGTGACGCGGGGGCCGGATGGCAGCGCCCGGGGCGGATGGCCCGGCATCCGCAGCTCCACGTGCCGCGCTGTCGCGGGGAGGGTGACCGTCACGTCACCGATCGCGTCGTTGATCCCGACGAGACCGAGGGCGCGGCGGCCATCGGTGGCTTGATGGCGGAACACGCCGACGGCGGTGGCGGCCCGGACGGGCGAGGTGACCAGCGGCTGCACGACCGCTAACGCGCTGGCTTCGTCAGGCACACAGACGACGCGGCCCTGCCCACAGAGGTGCTGGCCCACCGGGGTGACCGTGCTTCCCAGCGCCTGTGACAGGGCGGACTGCCGTCGCCAGCGCCCATACTCGTCCCGCCAGCCGGCGGGAGGGGTGATGACGAGGGCGCCGCCCTGCTTGACCCATGCGCCCACGGCCTCGGCGGTGGCCTGGTGCATGCAGGGGCTCTGCGTGGCGGTGAGCACGCGCAGGCCCTGCAGGCTGTCGGGTGTCAGTCCCTGGTGGTCGCGCACCGGGCGCAGGGGGATGCCGGCGCCCAGCAGTGCGGCCATCGTCGGCGTGACAAGTGGCGTGTGGCACAGGTCGCGGCTCTCGGTGGAGACCAGGAGGCCGACCTCGCCGCGCAAGACGCTGGCGCCGAGCAGCGCGGCGTTGTCGTGCCAGAAGTCGTTGTACCGGCGCAGCACCGCCAGTGACGCCTGGTTCTCGTCACCGGTGAACCCGTAGAACACGACCCACGGGTTGGCGCCGGCGGCCGAGCTGGCGGCACACAGCCCCGCCACCTCGTCCGGCACGCGCAGCCGGGTGTGGTCCTGCTCATTGAACGTGCCGAGGTAGTTCCACAGCGGTCGTCCCTCGGCGAGCGCACGTCCCAGTAGCATCTTCCCCATCATCAGGACGGCCCCCTGCCCCCGTGACTCTGACAGCACCGCATCGAGGTGCGGGTACTGCCCGTCCACGGCCAACACACCCGTCGCATACAGGTACTGCGTGTTCGCCAGCAGTACGAGGTTCGGCTTGAGCTGGCGCAGCTCGCGGCGGTATGTCTCGCAGGCCTCGGCCCACAAGCGGTTGCGGAAGGCCAGCCACAGACCCCAGAGCGGGTCCGTCGCCAGGTCGGGGATCGCCGCGGCGGCCGGGTTGACTGTCGTGCCGGGGATGCACCGGTCGCCGAAGCGCGCCACCAGGTACTCGCTAAACCTCGTCTGGCACGCCAGGCAGTGGCAGGTCCAGCGCTCGCCGCGGGTCACCATGAACTCGTTGTTGTCCAGCATCACGGCATCGGCATCATAGGCGCGCATGAGTGCGCGGGCGTAGTCAAGCGTGGCCGGGAGGGCGCCGGTTGCCGGGCACAGCCAGGGCTGTCCGTAGAGGTTGACGGTGTCGCCGGCGGCATCGCGCATCGCCCATTCGGGGTGCGTGCGCGCGAGCTCGCCAAACTGCCAGCGCGGGGCGTGGCCCATGTGCATGACGGAGGAGTAGAGGATCAGCCGCAGGCCCTCACGGCGGTACAGTGCCAGGGCCGCACGGAACTCGGCATCCGTCACGTACCCGGGGTCGTGCGGTTTGTCGAAGACACCGGTGATGGCGTTATGAGCGTCCGGCGGGAGGAAGATGATGGCATTGAGCCCGTGGTCGCGGCCAAAGCGGGGGGCCCACTGGGCCGCCTGCTTGATGGCCAGCGTCTGGGTGGCTCCCCACGGCTGCACGATGCTGGCCTGCCAGGTCCAGGCACCCATCGGCGGGAGCGCCGGCAGCGGCGGCTCGGGCGGCCACGGCAGTGCCTCCGCCACCGGTGTCGCGGGCGCCAGCGGCAGCGACTGGCCCTCGCACTGCAGCGTCGGGTTCGCCACCTGTACCCGTACGGCGAAGTTCGTCACTGACTTCTGCGCGAAGAGCCGGAAGCTGATCGCCAATGGTTGTCCGCGCGCGGGGAGGTCCGTCGCGGCCAGCGGCACTGTCACGCGCCGGGGTTGGAGGTCGCCGCCGGCCACGTCCTGCTCCCATACCACGCGCGCGCCGATGAGCGCCTGGAGGACATGGTAGCCCGCGGTCGCGCCGGTGAAGCTATCGGCCCAGTGGAAGACCAGCGTGACCGGGCCACCAGGAGAGGTCGTCGGCAGCGACCAACGGGCGTACTCGCCCGGCGCGGAGACCGTGTGCGCAGGATAGCTGAACTCCACGGCTGCGGTCGTGGGGCCGGTATCCGACAGGAAGACCGTCGCGGGCTCGGCACGGAACGCTCCGGTAACCGTCGGCTCGGCCCCCGCGCCTGCCATCAGCAGCATCAGACACACACCCAGCCTGCCCATGGGCCGGCCCTTTCGCATGGCCATTGACGCGCAGCAGGAGGCACCCCCGTCGCCCGCCGCGCTGCTGCGTGCTACGCGACGTCGGCTCCGCCATCAGATTCGTCGCCCCCCCGGCCGAATCCTGCCGGGCACCGCCTCCCGTAGATGCCGATCGTCGCGGTCGGCAGGGGTCGCCTCGGCTGGCTGCGGGCCTCGCGGTCGGACCGGCCCTGATCACCTGTG
>CAZIWQ010000674.1:2155-4577 GCA_964542355.1 uncultured Armatimonadia bacterium | reverse complement strand
AGACGGGGCAGGAGGGGGTGAACTGCACATGCGCGAATATGGCAGCACGGGGGGGCCCGCCGGGGATGCCCCGCAGGCGTCAACTCAGCGGTGCGGCAGGCGACCAGGGAGCATGAAGATGCGCACCGACAAGCCGGTCGGAGACACGGCCTCGCTCTTGCTCGCACTTCCCGCGCCGTCGCCGCGCCTTGCCGGGCATCGGCGGGTGCCCGAGGGCATGCCCCTCCCCAGCGTGATGCGCGCGCTCATGGAGTTCCTCGGCGAAGACTACGGCGTCGAGGCCCTCCGCGCGCACAACACCGACTGGGTCCGCGACAAGGCTCACACCCACTACATGGCCGTGACGGGTGACGCCTTCCGCTTCTCATGGGCGGAATGGATGCTGACGGGCATCCCCCCGGTGGCAGCCTGGGACAAGGCCTCGCTCGAGGCGGTCAGCCACGCCTTCGCCGCCTGCGGGCATGCCTATGACCTCGTCCTCCAGAAGCAATATGCGGTGCGCACCCGGAACACCAAGGGTAAGGCCGCCGAGGAAGAGGCGCTCCGGCGCGACATCGTTGCCAGCCTGCGTGAGCGGGCCAAGCCGGTGGTCGCCGCCGGAGTGACGGCTCCGTATGATGTGTGCCTCATCACTGGGTACGAGGCGGATGGCGAGGTCCTCGTCGGCTGGCGGACCGAGCCGGGCGGGCCGGGCATTGCCTTCGCGCCGGAGGCACGCTTCCGCCAGGAAGGCTGGTACCCCCAGACACACTGGATCGTGACTCTGGGAGCGCCCTGCGGCCGGCCGCCGCTCGCCCAGGTGGCGCGCGAGGCGCTGGGCTCTGGCCTCGAGCTCATGCGCAAGCATGCGCGCGGCCAGGTGGCGTACGGCTTCGACGCCTACAGCGCGTGGGCCGGCGACCTGCTGGACGAGACCTACTTCACCGGGGAGGCCGGGGATACGGGGATGCACCTGATCGACCCGTGGATCTGGGACCTCGCGGAGCGTCGCGCCTGGGGCTGTGCCTTCATGCAGGATGTTGCCGCGGAGGTCGGCGCGATGGGGCCGCCGCTGCGCGCGGCGGCGGCGTGCTTCTCAGCGGAGCACGACATGATGTGGGAGATCCAGCGGTTGCTGCTCGTCCCGGGCCAGCAGGGAATGCGGCCGGAGCGCCTGGCCGACCCCGAGGTGAGGCGTGAGATCGCCGCCATCCTCACCCGCGCCCGCGAGCAGGACATGCGGGCCGCCGAGGACATCGAGAAAGCACTGAAGGCAGGCTAGCGCACGGTGGCAGACCCGACGCGCGAGTTCACACTGGCGGGCCGGACCGCCCTGGTCACGGGGGGCGCCAGGCGCCTCGGGCGCGCGATCGCGGTCGCACTCGCCGCACAGGGCGCGCATGTCGTCGTCCACTACCGCAGCTCGGCGACCGAGGCGGAGATGCTCTGTGCCGAGGTGCGCGAGCGAGGCGTGCAGGCTTGGGGGCTCCAGGCCGACCTGGCCGACCCCGCTCAGGCCGAGGCCCTCCTGCAACGCGCCGTCGACACGGCAGGCCCGATTGGGCTGCTCATCAACAATGCCTCGACCTTTGCCCCCTCACGCCTCGCGACGGTGAGCTTCGATGAGCTCTCCGCCAACACCGCCGTCAACGCCTGGGCCCCCTTCGTGCTCAGTCGGGCCTTCGCCCGGCAGGGCGTCAGGGGACGCATCATCAACCTGCTCGACGCCCACATCGAGAGCGGCGATCCGGTGCACGTGGCGTACCTGTTGAGCAAACACCTGCTCACGACCCTCACGCGCCTGACGGCGCTGGAGTACGCCCCCGACATCACCGTGAACGCGGTGGCCCCGGGCCTGGTGCTGGCACCGGAGGGCAAGGACTTCGCGCAGCTCCCCCACCTCATCGCGACGGTCCCGCTCGGCCGCCACGGCGCCCCGCGGGACATCGTGCGGACCGTGCTGTTCCTGCTGGAGAGCGACTTCATCACCGGCCAGGTCGTCTACGTCGACGGCGGCGCACACCTGGTGGGCGCGGGGTAGTCGCGGAAGCGGGCAGCGACCGCGCGGTACGCCGGACACTCCTGTCCGGCATGTCAGTACCGGCGGCAGGCCCCTCACACCTCGACCAGCACAACCCCGGGCGCCGTCCGCGCCCAGACCCTCAGCTCCGCTCCCACATGGCCGTACCCCGCCATCCAGTGGTGCCCGATCCCGGCCTCGTGGATCCAGTCGATCAGCGCCGACACCGGCTGCGAGAATGCGACTCGCAGCGGGTTGCCCGGGAACACCATCTCCGTGGGAACCGCCTCGCCCTCCAGCATGGCCACCTGATAGCCTTCCCCCCGCGCGATCAGGCTGAGGAGTGTCACCGGCCCGGGTTTGGCCGGGAACAGCGCACACACGCCCTGCCCCATGAGCCGCACATCGGCGAGAGTGATATCG
>CAZIWQ010000674.1:0-2145 GCA_964542355.1 uncultured Armatimonadia bacterium | reverse complement strand
CTTCCGCTCCGCCAGGCCGAACGACCCGGAGCCACAGTGGGTGAACACGACCGTGCCGTCAGGGAGGGGGTTGAGCCAGTCCGTGTGGTGCGTCGGCTGCCCGGTCAAGAGTTGCAGCATGAGCTGCCCCACTGCACCGTTGACATCGCCTTCGCAGGCGAGGGGGACCCCCTCGTCCGCCAGCAGCGAGGCAGCGAGGCATACCCGACCCATCAGGTGCGGGTAGCAGCCGACGGTCACGGCGTCGAGGCGCTCCTCCTCCACCTTCTCGCGCAGTGCCAGATACACCCCCATCGCGTCGAGACCGTCGGCTTCGGGCACGCGGCACTGGCCGGCGGCCGCGACGACCTGCCGCCACAGCGGGCCGGTCTCGCTGGCAGCGAACTCCCGGGCTCGCGCCAGGAGCTGAGGGAGGTCAAGCGGCACGACCCGCGGCCCGATCACCCGCTTGAGCATGAACTCGCCGGGCGAGGTGTGCGTCATGCCACCGATGCGCTGGCCGGCCAGCCCGATGCGGGCGCGCCGCAGCCGTGACCGCAATGCCGCTGCCCGCAGCGCCGCCAGCGCCCGCTCGCCACACGCCGGGTCGTCGAGGCCTCCGAACACGCACTCGAACGGCCACCCCAGTTGCCTGAGGTAGCACGTCAACTGCTGGGTGCCGCATAGTGCCCCGGTCTCCATCCCCGGCAGGGACCAGATCACCAGCGGCGCCGGCCACTCCTCCGCCATGTCGAGCACCAGGTAGTCCTCGAACCAACTGGCAGTCACACACGCGATGGCGGCGACATGCTCTTCCGCACACCGCCGGCCGGCGGCCGTAGCGCGCGCCGGATCGTCTACCGACCCCAGGGGCAGCACTTCGCACCCCGCGGCCCCCAGCAGGGCGGCGAGGTCCGCGGCGGCCTGCGGTGCCTCCCCCGCCCCCACCTCGAGCGGGCTCGACAGCCCCACGACCGCCACGCGCGGCGTGAGCGGCCCCCCCGCCAGTGGTGCGAGCTTGGTCTCACTCATTCCCAACACTCCCTCCAGGCTGCAATCAGGGCCTCGACACCCGCCCACGGCGTGTCCGGGAACAGCGCGTCCACCGGATGCAGAACGAACCGCTGCGTCGGAGCGAGGACGTCCATCGCCCGCGTCACCTCGTCCCGCAGGCGTACCGGGTCATTGTCGCCTACCGTCAGCGCATTCGTTCCCCCGACCAGGGTCATCCGAGCGGCAAGCCGATCGCGTGCCCACTCCAACGAGACCCCGTCCTGCCGCGGGTCGACGAAGTACAGCACATCCACCCCGGCGTCCGCCAACCTCTCCCCCAGTGTCGCAACCCCCGTGGTCATCACGTATCCCAGCTTGCGCCCATGGCGATGGACCAGCTCAGCGAGTGAGCTCAGGTGTGGCAGGACGTAGTGGTCGAACAGGCGTGGTGACCAGAAGTCGGTCGAGGAGTACCAGCCGCGCTGCACGATCAGGTCCACGTCGGCGGAGGCGAGGGCGAGCTCCGTCCGCGCCCGGTCGGTCGCCGCCACGATGTCAACCAGTTCACCGAAGGCCCGGGGCTCGTCGATTGCCAGCAGGACACCGTTCTCGGCGCCGGTGAGCCAGACGACCCCATCCATCCCGAAGGCCGACCATGCCTGGACGGCAACCCCGCGCTCGCGCGCGAACGCCCCGACGAGTGCCATCCGCGTCGCGAACGCCTGACGGGCCGTCTCGTCCGGGGGAGCGAACAGGTGGCGGACCACCGGGACATCCCGCGGGCTGCTCACCGCGTGCTCCACGGCTCGCGGGATGTTGAAGTCCTCGATCAGCGGCACATGCTGCGGCTGGATCACCCACCCGGGCGGCTCCGCCCCGGTGAGCTTGACCGCATGCCGCAAGGGCCCGCTCGGGGTGTCGTATTCGCGCACCGCAACCGCGTAGCCGCCGGCCCCGGCGGCAGGGATGAGCGCGTCGCGCTGCGTCACTTCCGGCGCGACACTCCACGGCACCGAGACGTCGAGCACGTCATCGACCCCCAGCGACAGCCACGCCGCCACGCGCCGGAAGTCATCCGCGAGCTCCCAGGGCCGGGGGAGCGTATGCAGATGCTCCATCCGCAGCGAGTACCAGTAGTCCACCGGGCAGCCGCCGGTCTGCCAGCGCAGGTGG
>CAZIWQ010000673.1:0-4579 GCA_964542355.1 uncultured Armatimonadia bacterium | reverse complement strand
GATGACATCGGCCCAGAGGCCGAGTTCGTGCGGTCGCCGACGGGCTGGCCAAAAGACAGCGGCGTCGGGACGCTCGACCTACGCGACGACCGTCCCGCTTCGCGGGATCCCACCCCTCCAGTCGCATGCCACGGTCACTGGCAACACGTACGGTCTGGACTAATCCCCCGCCGGCTCGGCTGTCGTGTCGAGCGCCGGGGTGACCGTGCCAAGTACGCAGCCCCACCCGCGGTGGGGAGCCGGGGTGGTGCCGACTGGCGCCAGGCCGGCGGCATCATCTTGCTTGGCGCAGACCACGTACAGCGCATCGCCCAGCACCGCGACGTCGGGGCTGTAGTTGCACTTCATGTCGCTCACGTAGGCGATGCCGACGGGCGCTTGCTGCCCGGGCTCGGCCCCGGTTGCCCCGCCCCCCTGCTGCAGGCCCAGACGTCCCAGCGCGATGTCATAGTACAGCCCCCCACCGGCCGGATAGGCGGCGTCAGACTGATACACAAAGTAGAAGTGGTCGTAGAGCTGGACACCACGGGGGTTGCGGCTTCTGCCCAGCCGACGCACTGTGTGGACGTCGCGGAAGCGCTTGCCATCGAAGCGCGCGGCGAGGAGCGGTTCGCGGCCCTCGGCGATGGGTTCCTGGTCGGTGAGCATGACGACAAGACTGCCCTCGAAGCGCGCGATGGCCGGGTTGGCCGGCAGTGTGGTGGGGCAGTCCTCCCACGCGACGAGGTTGCCGAGCTGCCCTCGCCACATCTCGTATGGTGCCAGTATCACGGTCGCGTGGCTGCGGCCCTGTGCCTCCCACACTTCCGTCCACGCCAGCCAGAGGCCATCCAGGAACGAGGCAACCGTGCCCCCGCACGTACCCCGGTCGGCGGTCCGTGGCTGGACCTCCAGGAGCGCGCTCAGTCGCCCGGCGGTGTCGGGCCGCGTCGTCGCCGGCTCGCCGCTGAGGTCGTAGAACACCAGGCGTTGGCGCAACTGGTGTGCTCCGGGCCCGATCGCCACGGTCCAGGTGATCCACAGCTTGTTCTGGGACACGCACATGTCCGGGTTCAGACATGGCAGGGCGGGCGTCTCCGTCGGCGGCGCCACGTCGCAGGTCCACTCGAGCTTCAACGAGGCGGGGTCGATGCGCGACAGCCGCAGCGCCCCGCCCTCCGCCTCGAGCAAGTACAGCCTTCCCCCGTAGGCCTCCAGGCAGCATCCAGCGACGGCCGTGGCGGATGTCGTGAGCGTGCGCGGCGACCCAAGTACAAGTCCGGCCAGCGCACGTGGCTCGTCAGGAAGCGTGCGCACCCGCAGTGGCTCCGACTCGATGGCGGCCCCACCCGCCGCCGGGTAGCCCCGCACCCGTAGTTGGTAGTCGCTATCCGGTGTGAGCCCGACGACCGAGTAGTCGACGGTACGGATGCCCGGGATTGTCTCCCAGCGCAATGCCCGGGGACGTGTCGGGAGCACTCGCGCATAGCAGACGTCGTAGTAGGCGGCGGTGCCCTCCCACTGCAGGACGATCCACGAGGGTCCCTGCCGCGTCGACTTGAGGCCGCTGACCTTCACCCCGGGAGGGGCGGCGCTCGGCGCCGCCGCTGCGCCCCACACCGCGATCAGCAGCACGGCGACGAGGCCTCCCACGAGCGACCGGCGGTGGGCGCAGCCGAGGTTCGGTGCGCCCATCGCGGAGGTCGAGCGTCCCGACGCCGCGGTCTTGGCGCCGTCCGGCGCGCCTGTCATCCTGAGCCCAGACCGCGCAGCGGTCTTCCGGCGAAGGATCAGCATCAGCCGCAGGCGCTTGGCTGCGGAATGTGATCCTTCGCTGTCCCGCTCCGCGGGACGGGCGCTCGGGATGACGGTGGCGTCGGATGGCTCACGGCTGTGTATGCTCTTCACCAGAGCCCTCCTCAGCACCGATGCGACGGGCGAGCGCGAGTGCCTGCTCGCGCGAGCTCAGCTCACCATCGGCCTGGGCCTGCTCGACGGCGTCGAGGATGCGTGAGAAGACCGGCCCCGGCTCGAGACCCAGCTCCTCGATCAGATCGCGGCCCCGCAGCAGGGGGCGCGTGTCGGCGGCCTGGAGCCACTCTTCGTAGCGCGTGACCATCCGGTCGAGTACCCCGATGCGCGCACGCTGGTCGGCGGCATCCGTTGCCGGCCCGAGACAGGCGAGCATATCGGCGGCGGCCAGCGCGATGGCGCCCGGGCCGTCCGGGTCGCAATCGCGCATGAGCCGGCGGATCGCACTGACGGTGGGCTCCTGCGCCAGGTCGGCCAGCATTACCGGTCGCATGTGCCAGTGGGTCAGACTGATCAGGGCGTGCCGCACACTGCCCGCCAGATGCATCCGGGCGGCGATCCGACGTGCCAGCTCGGCGCCCACGACCTCATGCCCGATGAACCGGATCGCCCCGTCCACGCGCGCCTGGGTGCCTGGCTTGCCGATATCGTGGAGCAGGGCCGCGAACTTGAGCCGGCCGATGCGCCCGGGCTCCGCCAGGTAGCGGCCCACCAGCCCGGCGCTCGCGGGGAATACGTGCTCCGGGGCCGCGGCGATCCCCTCCACCTCCGCCACGACCAGCAGCGTGTGGCCCCAGCCGTCGAGGTGGTGGTAGCGCCCCTGTGCCAGCCCCTTGAGCCCCTGCAGCTCGGGCAAGACGGCCCCCAGGACGCCGACGCCGTCCATCTGCTCCAGCCGCGACACCACGCCGGGCGTCTCCAGCAGGCGCAGCAGCTCGGCCCCCACGCGCTCGCCCGCAGTCTGCTCGAGGCCGGAGGCCTGCTCCGCGATCCAGCCGCGCGTTTGCGGCGCGATCGAGAACCCCAGCTCCCCGGCGAGGCGGAACGCGCGCAGGCAGCGCAGGGCGTCATCGGCCAGCACCGCCGCCGAGTTCGCCCGTACCACGCCCGCTGCCAGGTCAGCAAGCCCCCCGCAGGGGTCGCACAGCTCACCCTCCGCCGCTCCGATCCGCCAGGCCACGCTGTTGATGGCGAAGTCGCGAGCCTGCAGATCAGCGGGCAAGCTCGCACCCCGCAAGTCGCAGAAATCGAGTTCTTCGCGCTCACCCGCAGCATCGTGGGCGCCGATCACGACGCGACAGGTGACGGGGTTGTCGTGCAGCCACACGAAGCTTCCCCCGAGCTCCTTCGCCACGGCACGGGCCAGACGGAGGGCGTCGTGGCACACGACGTCCCAGTCATGCGGAACGCGCCCGAGCAACGCGTCGCGCACGCCTCCCCCGACCGCACAGGCCCACACCCCGTCGCGCTCGCACACTCGTTGGATCGCGCAGCGGGCTGCGGAGGCGCACCAGGCTGTTCGCACGATTTGGGGGTTCATGGTAGCTTGCATGCTGGTGCCGCGTAGGTCGAGCGTCTCGCTCGACAAGACCCGCCGACCGGGACGGTCGGCCTACGCGTCTGCGGCTCGTTCCTCGCCGCAGGCCCTCGCAGTCCGGCCCCTCCGAACGACGCGCGGCCGAAGCACGGTTGCTCTACTACGGGGTGACGAGCCCCAGGTATGAGTTGATCGCGATGCTCAGGGCGAGCTGGCTTGCCAGCACCAGCATGCCGGCGGAGATCAGTCCCCAGCCGCGCAGGTGGACGAGCGGCCACGCGGCCGACACCGCCAGCGGGGGCATCAGGAACCCCCAGATTCGCCCCACTTCCCCGCGCGTGCTGCCGGCCAGGAGCAGGCCGAGCAAGGTCATCAGCAGGCCCAGCCCGAGGCCGGCCACGAGCCGTGGCCGCCAGCCCCCGACCAGCCCCCACACCGTACCCACCAGCGCTGTGACGACCAACGCCGGCCCGGCAAACAGCGCATAGTCATAGGCATTCCACAGGATCGAGAGACCATAGGGGCGCGCACCCGTCAGCATAACGGCATGCTGCGCGGCAAAGGCCCGCCACATGTCGGTCAGCGGGTGATAGCCGATGCCGACCTGCGCCGCGACGGCGGCGCCCACCAGCCCCATGCCGAGGCCGATCAGTGCCCGTCGCACCACCCGCGCGTCGACGGTGGCCTCGCGCTGCCACACCACAGCCGCCACTACCAGCAACGGGCCGAGCGCCACAAGGCCGAAGGTCCACAGCAGCCCGGCGGCCCACACCAACCCGCTCAGGATGCCGCCGCCCAGGCCACCGGATCGCAGCGCCCACAACCAGCACAGGACACAGGCGCCGGCGAGGACTGCGGCGAGACCGTCGATCGAGGGAGAGAAGCACACCAGGGAGGGAATGGCGGTAGCGAGGATTGCGGCCATCAGCCCCACCCGCCGGTCTGCGGCGGCCGCACCCGCTCCGAACGCCAGCGGGACGACGAGAGCGCTCAGCAGGCTGAGGAGCAGGGCGGGCCACAGCGCCTGCACGACGTCGGGGGGGGTGGGGCCGAACGTCGCCACGCGGCCCGCGAGCTGGGTCGTCGCCGCCAGGCCGCGGTCGCCACTCCACTGCTCCAGCCCCGTCTGCAGCCGACGGAGGGTCTCCGGGCGCCGCTGGAGCCACTGCCGCGCGGCCCAGAAGTAGAGCACGGGCCCGGGGGGGTGTGTGGCCACCCGCTCGGGCACCCCCTGCCAGTGGTCGCCCGTGT
>CAZIWQ010000672.1:0-4612 GCA_964542355.1 uncultured Armatimonadia bacterium | reverse complement strand
AGGCCGGTGCGCCGCACTCCAGGCTGGCCGCCAGCGACTCCGCGGGGTCCCCCGTCCAGCCGGCGAGGTCGGGGAGGAACGCCTTCTGCGCCGCGACGACCGAGGCCACCGGCGCCAGGACGGCCCCGGGGTGGGCCGCCCCCGGGGGGCCGACGATGAAGTCCACCATGTCCAGCTTCAGGGCGGCACTCAGCGCCAGGTGGCCGCCGTCCTCCAGGCCCTTGTGCCGGGCCGCCAGCTCCATGAAGTGACCGTAGGCGACGCCGCACAGCTTGCGCCGCGCACTGGCCGTCTTCACCGCAGTCGCGAAGTGACGGATGCACTCGACCGTGGCGGAGGAGGCAAACAGCCGGTAGTCGATGACAGGGCAGAACGCTATCGGTTCGAGCAGCCAGGCACCGTGGGCGACCCGCTGGCGCACGGGGGGCACGCGCGCCTCCGTCCAGCTCATCAGGCCGCCGACGGCATCCGGGCGGTCGACGGCGGGCTGGATCGGCTGGCCCCAGGCACTGCGCAGGCGCTCGAGTGTCTCGTAGCGTGTCTTGAGCCAACTCCGGAAGTCGCGGTGTTGAGGCTGGCTGTAGTCGCCGCTCTTGTCCCGTGCGAGGTCCCACGCCAGCCAGCGACCCTCCAGCCCCCCGGAGACCTGGTAGCCGGCGATGCTGTCCGCGAACGGGCCGGCCTCGAGGTTCCCGCCCTCGGTGCGCCACACGGGCGAGCTCAGTGACGGGTGCCCGCCGGCGATTGCCGGGACACCGTCCCCCGCGACCGCCTCCTGCTCCAGCGGGTTGGCCTGGAGCCACCAATCGGGTGCCATCACCAGCACGTCAACGAGCAGCAGGGCCGTGGGGGCCGCGATCAGCACCCGGCGCACGGCCTCATCCACCTCCGTGAACTGGTAGCGCCCGGTTGCGAGCCAGGCGGCCGTCGCCGCCGGCGGCTCGTGGCCACCCAGCACCACGCGCAGCCGCACCAGCTCCGGGCGCAGCGCCGCGAGCATGGCAAGCTGATCGCGGTCCGAGGTCGTCGCGACCGTGAACACTCCGCGCCGCGGCTGCCCCCGCGCCATCAGCGTCGGCACCCCCTGCACCAGCTCGACGGAGGCCGTCGTCGGCGAGGGATCACCCCGCTCGACGGTCAGCTCGGAGGTCGTCAGCCGCTCCTTCGGTGGCACGACGATCCGGGCGTTCTCTGACGCAAACGTCACCTGGTAGGTGCCCGCGGTGGCCAGCCCGGGGAGGTGAAGGGCTGCGGTTGCGGGCGGCAGCAGGGCCCCCTCGGCGACGCCTCCCGGCGGCAGCTCGAGGCTGCTCTCGGCCACGCAGGCGTCCACCCCGTTCAGTGCCAGGCCCACGCGCACCGCGAGCGGGTCGGCAACTCGGCCGCGGGCCCGCAGCCGGAAGCGAACGGTGATCGGCGCACCCGCCGCGGCCTGGCGCGGCGTCATCAGCTCGACGACATCGAGCTGCACCGGCGGGGCGCTGATCGCCCGCAGCTCGTCAAGGAAGATGACGGTGGGGACGTCGGGGCGCAGATCGCCGAGCATCAGACTGATGCGCTTGAGGGGGAAACGCACAGGAGTACGACCGGTGGGCGTATCGGCGAGCGGCACATAGTCCTTCAGAGAGAAGGCGAGCTCGCGCCAGTTGCGCTCGTCACCCACAGGGACGGCGGGCACCTTGTAGAGGAGGCCCTCGGCGTCTTCGATCCGGAGCCACAGCAGGAGCCGATGGCCGGCGGGGTTCTTGATCCAAAGCGTGAGCGCGTCGCAGCGGGGGAAGCGGCCGGCGGTGGTGCCCAGCTCGGTCCAGGTGCGTTCGGCGGTGCGGGGCTGCAGCTCGCAGCGACAGCTTGCCAGGCCGCGGGCGCGGGCCTCGAGCGCCTGCTCCACTCGCAGGCGCAGATAGCGTCGTTGGAGGGCCTCCGGGGTCCCGATCGGCTCCCACCCGGCCTCCTGCTCGCAGTCCACGAGGGTCTGCGCCGCCCAGCCCGGGGGGAAGTGTACGGAACGGTCTGGGGGGGGTGCGGCAGCCGCGCCGACGCACGCCAGGGCCAGCAGGCAGGCGAGCAGCACCGCTCGCCGCCGGGCGAACGGCCGCGTGGCCGCGATGGTCTCGATGAACGAGCCGGGCATGGGGAGGATCACCGCGTCAGCGTCTCGGGGTCCCAGCACCGGATGTCGGCGTCGGCGCCGGTGCCCCCCTCGGCATCGTCGTGCCCGAGACTCCACAGGTCATACGGGCGCTGGGGATCGCCGCCACCGGGGGCAACGTAGTGGAACCTGCGTCGCCAGCCGTCAACGATCACCTGCCCCGACTGCAGGTATGGGCCGCGCCAGGAGCCGGTAGCACGGGAGGGCTTCGAGGGGGTGACGAGGGCCCGCAGGCCCTGGGCGCTGCTCGGCAGAGCCCCGCAGTGGTCGATGGCGTAACGGTTGAGCGCGTCCTGGATCAGCCGCATGCGCTCTACTGTCACGGCCACGGCTTCATTGCGGGCCCGTGCGGCGAAATGCGAGCCGATCAGCAGCACGGCGGCCACGCCAAGCGCCATCCCCACCAGGCGTCTCGGTGTGCGTTGTGCAGGCCGCTCGACGATGGCGTCGTCGTACATGGCGCTGGCTCCGATGGGACCCGCCGCGCCCTCGGCACGGCTTCTCGGTGCACCCGCCGAGCCAACCATGGCCTGCGGTGAGCGGCGCCGGAGCGGAGGGCCGAGCGTGCGGTACGGTCCCGAGTGCGATCGATTGCTGCAGAGGCGGCCGGTTGGGGACAATTATACCGGCCCCCTGTGTGGGGCGCAAGGTTGCCCGTCGCGTCGCAGGCCAATTCGTGCTTGGCGGGCCGCGTGGATCGTGCTAACATGGACAAGGTCCCGCCGGACCGGGGCCGGCCCCCGCCTCTCACAGACGGTGCCGGGGTCGCGCCCGCACCGGCCACGTCCGGCCGGACACCGTGCCCCATCATAACCTCGGTACGCCCCGACGCAGTGGCACCAACTCAAGGCCGGTCCATTCCATCTACCTCAGAGCAGGGGGACGATACGCTGTGCAAAACGTCATCAACTCCATCCGTGAGCGGGCGGCGAAGTTCAACAAACGGATTGCGCTTCCGGAGACCGACTGCGATCGCACGCTGCAGGCTGCGGCGCGGGCCAGCGCGGCCAAGCTTGCGCAGGTGATCCTCGTCGGCTCACCCAAGTACGTGGCCACTCGCGCGAAGGCACTGGAGGTCGATCTCGACAACCTCGAGATTGTCGACCCGGAAGACGAAGCGGTGCGCCAGGAATGCGCCCAGGCCTACTACGAGGCCCGCAAGGCCAAAGGGCTCACCGAGCAGGAGGCCTACGAGGCAGTTGCTGACCCACTATTCTGCGCGGCCGCGCTGCTGAAACAGGGCAAGGTCGACGGGAGCGTTGCCGGACGGATCCACTCGACGCCCGATGTGCTACGGCCGCTCCTGCGGATCGTCGGCACCAGGCAGGGCTGCAAGACCGTCTCGAGCTGCTTCATCATGACCACCCCCCAACGCCACATGGGTGTCAACGGGATGTTCACGTTCGCCGACGCCGGCGTCGTTCCCCAGCCGACGGCGGAGCAGCTCGCGGACATTGCCATCTCCAGTGCCGAGAGCACGCAGTTGTACTTCGAGACCGAGGCGCGCGTGGCCATGCTGTCGTTCTCCACGAAGGGGAGTGCCAGCCATCCGGACGTGGACAAGGTCGTCGAGGCCACGCGGATTGCGCAGGAGCGGCGCCCCGACCTGCTGATCGAGGGCGAGCTCCAGGGCGACGCGGCCGTGGTGCCCGAAGTGGCCGCCTCGAAGGCCCCCGGCGACCGCCTGAAGGGTACCGCCAACACGCTCATCTTCCCCGATCTGGACGCCGGTAACATCGCCTACAAGCTGGTGCAGCGGCTGACCGGCGGCGAGGCCTACGGGCCACTCGTGCAGGGCCTGGGCCGGCCGGGGCTCGACCTGTCGCGGGGCTCCACCGCTGACGAGATCGTGAACGTGATTGCCATCGCCGCCCTGCGGGCCGGGGCGGGGATCTGATACTCGCATGACCCCCAAGCAGCGTGTCACGCGGGCGCTGATCCACCGGCAGCCTGACCACGTTCCGACCATGGAGTTCACGCACGACTTCACGATCATTCGTGATCTGCTCGGGCATGACACGTTCTGGCGGGGGCACTTCCGGGAGAACCATGCGTACTGGGAGGGGCGGCGCGACGAGGTCGTCGCCAGCCAGAAGCACGACATCGTCCAGTTTGTGCGCGAATGTGGGCTGGATGGGGTGCAGGTCAACCTCGTCCCGCCCCGGGGGTTCCAGCCGGAGCCATTGCAGCAGCTCGACGCGGAGACGTGGCGCGACTGGCGGGGCAGCCTGTACCGCTACAGCGAGTTGACCTGCGACCTCATGCTGTTCAAGCGCGAGGCGCTCGACCCCCAGCCGGCGCCCGACCTGTGGGAGGCCCCGGCGGCGATCGATGAGTCCGAGTGGGAGCTGGTTGACCACGTCCTCGCCGAGCTGGGCGACACCCACTACGTCTTCTGCCGCCCGGGGCGCAAGCTGGCCTGTGGCTATCCCTCGGCGCTGGACTGGGAGGCCTCGCTCC